>CAYFQS010000063.1:0-13523 GCA_964345245.1 uncultured Planctomycetaceae bacterium
CCAGCGTGTGGCGGTCCTCTTCTTTCTCCATGCAGTGCAGCAGGTAGCGTTCGGTCATACAGCGCACGATCTGCTGGTGCGGCGTGGTGTCGCGCGTATCGCCCACGATAGCGGCCAGCGAGATACCGCGGGCCCACAGGTCGGCGGCCTGCCGCACCGCCAGCGGGATACCGCGCGTGGCATAGCCAAGGGCTTCCAGGTCGTCTTCGGTGAGCGGACGCTCGGGCACACGCGCGGCAAAATAGCCGCGCACATCTTCCTGCGCCAGCCGGCGCATATCCCAGGCGAGCAGGCGACGTGGGAAATCTGCCTGATAGCCCTTGAAATAGCTCTTGCCAAACATGCGGTCGCGCAGCAGGTCATCGCGCCCGCCGATTATCCACACTACCTGCGGGCCAGCCGCCTGCATCACCACGCGCAGCCAGGGGTCGGACAGCCGGCCGAGCTGCCGACGCCATGGGTCAACGGTCTCCGCGGGTGCGGCGATCGCGCGGCCGGCTTCATCGCGGTCGTGCACGAGCACGAGGATCATGCGGCCTTCACCGACCGCGCCGCGCACGGCCCGGATGAAGTCGAGATACTCGCCCACCGGCGGCTCCCACGCTTCCACGAGCAGCACGATGGCGGTGTCGCCGTCGCCGCCGAGCTGCTCGATGACGTCGGTATCGGTGCGAGGGTCGAGATCACCCGCGGTGAGCAGGCGGCGGGCGGGACGGCCGAGCCGGCGCTGGATGAGGTCGCTGGCGACAGAGGCGTCGAGATCGACCCCGGCCCACTTGATCGCGATGCATTGGCCGCCGGCCACGTCGGCGCCACGCGGCAGGGCGGCGGCGGGCTCGTGGTCGTCGGCGGATTCCGGCGAGGCCGCTTCACTATGCACGATGGGACGGGTGAGCCGGTCGCGCAGCTCGTGGAACTCCGCATGGTCGAAGCGCAGTCGCCGCAGGGCGCGTCGGGCCGCGGCTTCCGAAACCACCCACGTCAAGAAGCGCGGCAGCAGGCCGTAGACGAACAGCGAGGTGAACATGAACGGCCACCAGGCGGCCCACCGCTCACGGTCTTGCCTGGCGGCGGAGCGGTCGTCGCCGGTGAACCGCTCGTCGAGCGAGCTGTAACGCGTCTCGGTGATGGTCGCGGCGTCGGGCGCGCCTTCGGGCCACCGCCACGCCCACGGGCCGGCGATCGCATCGGCGACCGCCTGGACCTGCGATTCGCTCAGCAGCGTGCTGCGCCAGCCGAAGGCGGGATCGGTGAGGTACGACATGGCCACGAACGCCGCGACCATGCCGAGGTTGAACCACAAGGTAAACAGGGCGGTGAGGCGCATGATGGTCCAGAACCGCAGCCGACCGTAGACGTGATCGAAACGGGCGAGGCGGTCGTGGACGGCCGGCCAGGTCTCGCGGATGGTCGGCGAGAAGCGGGCGGCGATGCGGCCGAGCAGGGCGGGAAGGGCCGCGGCGAGCCACCGCAGCAGCATGTGGATCGCGTCGATCCCCGGCGCCCGCCGCAGCCAGCGGCGGGGCAGGATGGCGATGCACCAGCCGACGAGCAACAGCAACTGAAGCCCGGCGGTGGCGGCCCAGAGACGCACCACGTTGACGGGGCGGCTGGGCTCGAAGGTGAGCCAGCCGGCGACGAGGGCGAACCCCGAGAAGAGGCCAAGCAGCAGGAGCGCCGCGCCGATTCCCCGCAGCGCGGACTCGATGCGGCGGCCGGGCGAGGATCGCCGGGCATCACGCACCTCGTCGAGCCAGCGGAGGTAAAGCGCCGGCGGGGCGAGGTCGCCGGCACCGATGCGCCGCCCGATCGCCCGGTCGCGCTCGCGCAGCGCGTGGGCCGGCCGTGCCGCGTCCGACTGGAACTGCCCTTCCAGATCAATCACGTCGCCCAGCGTCGGATTGCGGTTGCTTCGAAGCGTCATCGCAGTACACGAGAGTGTACCTGCTCGGACGCCGGCGAGCGCGGCGGGCGGCGGATTGCGGCGGGGTCACCCAGGGCCATCGCATTTGACCGCCAGGTCGCTTACAGACCTCATGGCAGGGCCCACCCCACGGACGGGGACCGGGCAGCGGAGAAGGGGGCCACGATCGGACTCGAAAGGGCCTTCGGCCCGAGCTCAGTCCGAGCGCAGTGGAGAGCCGGCCGTGCTTTCTCGGCGCGCCCCGCATTCGGCACGGCCGGCCCTGCGCTACGCTCCGGGTCCGACCGTGGCACCCAAGCCGAGGACGCCAGGCGCGATTGCCTTGCGTGCTTACCCGTCGTGGTCTTCCACGAGTCGGTTGACGGAGAGGTCTTCATCGAGCAGCGGCCAGTGAATCCCGTAGCCGCCCGGCGAGAGCTCAGCCCGACGCCGCTCGTCCGCACTTGCCGACGCGAGACGCGGCGAACACTGCCGCCACGGAATGCGAACCGACCGATCGCGAAGTACGACCACGAGCGCGTCGTCACTCGTCGCGATTCCGTTGGCCGTCGTCGCATCAGGCGTGTGTTGCATGGCGTGCGCTCTACATTTTGCGATCCAGCAGCCGATACTGGATCGCTTCGCTGACGTGGTTGACGTGCAGGGTCTCGCTGCTTTCGAGATCGGCGATGGTGCGGGCGACGCGGCGGACCTTGTCGTACGCCCGGGCGCTCAGGCCCATCTCGTTCATCGCCTGGCGCATCAGTTCGTGGCCCGGTTCGTCCAGCGCCGCGTGCCGGTCCAACTCCTTGCCCTTGAGCGCGGCGTTGGTCCGCAGCGGCCCGCCGTTGCGCTTTGCCTGCACGATCCGCGCCGCCATTACGTGCTGCCGCATCGTCGCCGAGTCCATCCCGTTGGCCATGCCGGTGAGCTGCTGGTACGGCACGCGCGGGACTTCGACGTGAATGTCGATCCGGTCGATCAGCGGCCCGCTGAGGCGGGACAGGTATCGATCCATCTCCCGCTGCGACGTTTCGTCGGTGGCGAAGTCGCCCTTGGGCGTGGGGTTCATCGCGGCCACGAGCATGAACCTTGCCGGGAATGTGACCGCCGAGTGCGACCGGGCGATGGTCACGTTCCCGTCCTCAAGCGGCTGGCGGAGCGTTTCGAGCACGGTCCGGGGGAACTCCGGCGTCTCGTCGAGGAAGAGCACGCCGTGGTGGGCGAGAGAAACTTCGCCCGGCCGGGGAATGCTCCCGCCGCCGATCACCGCCACGGACGACGCGGTGTGGTGCGGCGTTCGCACGGGGCGCTGGGTCAGTAGCGCCTCGCCCGGCGGGACGAGGCCCACCGAAGAGTAGATGCAGGTGGTCTGCAGCGCCTCATCGCGGGACAGCGGCGGGAGGATGCCGGGCAGGGCACGGGCCATCATCGTCTTGCCCGTGCCCGCCGGCCCGATGAGCAGCAGATTGTGGCCACCGCTCGCCGCGACGAGCACCGCTCGCTTGGGAATCTCCTGGCCCTTGATCTCGCCGAAGTCGATTTCCGGCGTGGCCTCGGCGAGCTTCCGCTCGGCGTCGATCGGCGGCTGGGGCTCGATCTCATGCCGGCCGTTCAAAAATGCGACCACCGTGGCCAGCGAGTCGGCGGGGTAGATGTCAATCCCCCCCACCGCCGTGGCTTCGCTGGCGTTGTCCATGGGCACGACGATGCCTTCGACGCCGAGGTCGCGGGCGAGCATGGCCATCGAGATCACGCCCTTCACCTCGCGCAATCGGCCGTCGAGGGCGAGCTCGCCGGCAAACATGAGCTTGCGGTGCCGCTGCGTCTCGATGGTCTTGTTGCCCACGAGCAGCCCCACCGCGATGGGCAGGTCGTAGACCGGCCCCTCCTTCCGCACGTCCGCCGGGGCGAGGTTGACCAGGATCGGCGAGGTCGGGAACGGAAAGCCGCTGTTCAGCACAGCCGAGTTCACCCGCTCCACCGACTCTTTCACCGACGCGTCCGGCAAACCAACGATGGTGTTTCGCAGGAGTCCCCGATCAGCGACGTCGACTTCCACTTCGCATCGAATGGCGGCGATGCCCCGCAGAACGAAGCTATGCACCTGGGCGAGCATGCGGGGAGTTTACGGCAGATTGAGCGGGAGCGGAACCTCCGGGCCGCGAAGTTCAGCCGCGACCCGAGTCCGCGAGGCGAGCGCGCCGGTGATGGACAGTGATCCGGACCTGCGCTGCGCTCCGGTCCGGCTTGGCGGTTTGTTCATGCGTGGGGCGTCGCTTACGGTAGCGGGATGGCGACGTTCGACCTCATCGCGACCGCGGCGTTCGGGCTCGAAGCGGTGGTGCGCCGCGAGCTCGAAGCCGGCGGCTACGAGGCGAAGGTCGCCCAGCCCGGCCGGGTCGTCTTCCGTGGCGACGAGCGGGCGATCGTCTGGGCCAACCTCTGGCTGCGGGCGTCCGACCGCGTGCTGGTGCAGGTCGGCAGGTTCGACGCCGCCGACTTCGACGCATTGTTTGAATCGACGAAGGACCTGCCGTGGGAGCGGTGGATCGGCCCCGACGCGGCGTTCCCCGTATCCGGCCGGTCAATCAAGTCGCAGCTTTCCAGCGTCCCCGCCTGCCAGCGGGCGGTGAAGAAGGCCGTGGTCGAACGGCTCATGAGCGCCCACGGCGCGAGCGAACTGCCCGAGACCGGGCCGACCTACGGCATCGAAATCTCGCTGCTCGACAACGTGGCGACGCTGACGGTTGACTCGACCGGCCCGGCGCTGCACAAGCGCGGCTACCGCACGCTGACGGGCAAGGCGCCGATCAAAGAGACGCTCGCCGCGGCGATGGTGATGCTCAGCTTCTGGGAGCCCGGCCGGGCGCTGGTGGATCCTTTCTGCGGCACGGGGACGATTCCCATCGAGGCGGCGTTGATCGGGCGCAACATCGCCCCGGGGATCAACCGCAACTTCACCGCCGAGACCTGGCCGCAGCTTCCCGGGCCGATGTGGCGCGGGGCCCGCAACGAGGCGATGGCCTCCATCGGCCCGCCGCTCGACGAGCGGATCATCGGCTACGACGTGGATGACGAAGCGCTGGCCATGGCGCGGCATCATGCCGAAGAGGCCGGCGTCGATGAGGACGTGCACTTGCAGCGTCAGCCGTTCAGCGAGCTGACGAGCAAGCGCCGCCACGGCGTGCTCATCGCCAACCCGCCGTATGGCATGCGGGTCAGTGATCGCGAGGCGGTCGAGGCGCTCTATCGCGAGATGCCCGAGGTGTTTCGCCGGCTGGAGACGTGGTCGATCTACGTGCTCACCGCCCGCGGCGATTTTGAGAACGTGCTCGGCCAGCGGGCCGACCGCCGCCGCAAACTCTACAACGGGCGGATCGAGTGCACGTACTACCAGTTCCACGGTCCGAAGCCGGGCACGCCCCGCCCGGCGGTTGAGCGGGCCGAGCATCGCGCCTTCGGCGGCATCTCCGAGCCCGCGCTGCGACAGCAGGAGGAGTTCCGCAATCGATTGATCAAGATGGCCCGGCACCTGCGCCGCTGGCCGAAGCGGGGCGTGACGTGTTATCGCCTGTACGACCGCGACGTGCCCGAGGTGCCGCTGGTGATCGACCGTTACGAGGACGCCCTGCACGTCGCCGAGTATCCCCGGCCGCACGAACGCAGTGAAGCGGAGCATCTCGACTGGCTCGACCTGATGCTCGATACCGCGGCGGAAACGCTCGAGGTCGATCGCGACAAGGTCTTCTTCAAGAAGCGCGGCCGGCAACGTGGGCGGTCGCAGTACGAGCGAGTCGATGAGGCGCGGCACACGAAGATCGTGCGGGAGGGCGGGCTGAAATTCGAGGTCAATCTCTCGGATTACGTCGATACCGGGCTGTTCCTCGACCATCGCATCACGCGAAGCATGGTGCGCGACGATGCACAGGATGCGCACTTCCTGAACCTCTTCGCCTACACCGGCGCGTTCACGGTGTACGCCGCGGCGGGCGGGGCGGCGTCGACCACCACCGTCGACCTGTCGAACACCTATCTCGACTGGGCGAAGCGGAATATGCAGCTCAACGGCTTCGACATCGCCGGCGATCGGCACCGGTTCGTGAAGTCGGACGCGATCAGCTTCATCGATTCTGTGGGCGGGCAGGCGCGGTACGATCTGGCCGTGGTCGACCCACCGACGTTCTCACGCAGCAAGATGGCTCCCGAGGATTTCGACGTCCAGGCCCGGCACGTGGAACTGCTCAACAAGCTGCTGTGGCGCATGTCGGACGGCGGGGTGATCTACTTCTCCACAAACTTTCGGCGGTTCAAGATCGACGAGCCGGCCATCGAGGCGTCGGAGGTGCGGGAGATCAGTCGCCAGACCGTCCCGGACGACTTCCGCAACAAGCGGGTTCACCGCTGCTGGCGCATCGTCGCGAATGGTTAGGAACGGGGCGGTCTCGCTTCAGCGAGCGGCACGGACGAGCCCCGGGCGCGCGGCGCATCACGCGGGCTTCGCGCTGCCGCCGTTGTCCGATTTCTTCTTCTCGAATGCCCCGAAGTGGTGTTGTAACACCAGCCCGATCACCGTGGGCACGATCACGAGCAAGGGCACCACCGCGGGATGGGCCTGGAGATTCTCGGCGATGGTCGGGTTCCACTTGGGAATCTGCAGCAGCAGGGCGATGCAGCCGAGCACGGCGAGGAACGATCCGCTGAACGAGGTGAACATGACGACGGAGAGTTCGAAGAGCAGGAACGAAAGCAGGCCGAACATGAGCAAGCCGATCGCGGCCCCGGCCCAGTAAGTGTCGGGCGGGAAGTCGAACTGCGGGGCGAGCCCGGACCAGGCGTTGGCGCCGATCACGGCCCCGGCGAGCCCGCCGAACGCCGCGACCGCGAATTTCATCAGGGGCCAGGCCACCACCGCGAGCAGCACGCCGGCGCAGCCGGCCACGATCATCTCGGCCTGGATGGTCTGCCCGAGCCGCCAGCCCACCCCCACGCCCACGAGCAGGGCGGTGATGATCACCACGACCCTGTAAATGCGGAACCCCTGCAACAGGCAGACAAGCCCCGCGGCGATGAATACGCCGGCCCACACCATGCTCAACTGCTGGAGCACGTTGACGAGGTTGTCGGGATGGGCCAGGGCGTCGATCCGGCCGAACAATTCGGGCATGACCACGGTGGGCGAATTTTCAGTGCCGGCGGCATTCTGGGCCAGGGTCAGCAGCATGACAGACCTCCGGGCAATCGGGTCGATGCATCGTGCGTCGAGCCGCACGCCGGCTCGTACCGCACCCTCATTTATCGGCACTTCGGTTGAAGATCGTCCACTGAAGCACGGCCCCGCCGGCCACGGCGGCGATGAGCGCCAGGGCGATGATCCGCCCACCCGGCAGGGATTCGCCGAGCTTTGGCGCATAGCTGTGAATCAAGTGTCCGGCGGCAGTTGCGGCGAGCACGACGCCGGCCAGCGACGCCAGGAACGCCGCGGCCAGCTTCGGGACGATCAGACCGATAACCAGCCCGACGATCACCCCCGCCCCGGCTGAGGAGATGACCAGCGCCCGCCGCTGGCCGCTGAGCTCGGTCCACCATGTCCGCACCCGTTCGGCGAGGGCGGTCCACGCCTCGGTCACGCCTTGACCATCGCCTTGTTCGTCCTGCTGGACTTCGACTTCGCCTTCGTCGTTGACCCGCACCTCGGGCAGGGGAACCTGGTCTTTGATTCCGTCGACCACGCCGTCGATTTCCGCCCGAGCGTCGGGTCCGGCGCCGACGAGCACGAGCAGCGTGATCGGGGCCATGAGCCCGAGCAGTCCGGCGAGGGCGACGGCCATGGCGAACCGGAACATGAGCCACGCCGTCACGCCGCCCACCACGGCACCGCCGATGATCCACGGCAGCAGCGTTGCGTCGCCGCTCCACGCCCGCGCGGTCGCGGTGGCGATCACGGCCCCCGCGATCATCCCGCTGAACGCCAGCGTCGGCCGCACGAGACGACTGCCGAACAGCCACAGGAACAGCCCGTACAACGCGATCACCACGAACAGCAGATCGAGCCAGGCCGGCAATCGATCCGCGAATTGCGTCAATCCCTCGTGCAGACCTTCGGGCATATCGCTGAATCCCGGCTGGTGTTGGACCGATGCTTCACGCACCATACAATGGCCCGCGCGCGGACGGGGCGCGTGGAGATTATCAGCTATATCGGCCAGTCCGTCGGATGGGGTCCAGTCCATGAACGATCAGCCAACGTTTGATCCCGACCTCGAAGAAGTCCGCCGCCGCATCGACCAGATCGACGAGCAGGTCGTCTCCCTGCTCAACGACCGGGCGAAGGCGGCCATCGAAGTCGGCAGGATCAAGAGCCAGACCGGCAACAGCCCCACCTACGCCCCCGAGCGCGAGCAGCAGGTGCTCGAGCGCGTGCGACGGGTCAACCCCGGCCCGCTGCCCGATGCCTGTCTCGAAGCGGTGTACCGCGAACTGATGAGCGGCAGCTTCGCCCTGCAGCGACCGCTGCGGATCGGCTATCTCGGGCCCGCCGGCTCCTTCAGCCATCTCGCCGCCACGCGGCAGTTCGGCTCGTCCGTCGAATACGCCGACGTCGACGATATCCCCGGCGTGTTCTCCGCCATTGAGCGGGACCTGATCGACCTCGGCCTCGTGCCGATCGAGAACTCCACGGGCGGTGGAATCACCGAAACCCTTGACAGCTTCCTCCAGTTCTCCGCCATTGTCTGCGCCGAGGTGCTCATCCCGGTGCACCACAACGTGCTCAGCCGGGTGGGGGCGGAGCAGATCACCCGCATCTACTCGCGGCCGGAGGTCTTCGACCAGTGTCGCAAGTGGCTCAGCGACCATCTTCAGCATGCCGAGCGGATGCCGGTCAGCTCCAGCGCGAAGGCGGCCCAGATCACCCGCGACGAACCCAACGCGGCGGCGGTCGGCTCCACCCTCGCCGGGGAGATCTACGGACTGCCCGCGGTGTTCACCAACATCGAAGACAACCGCAACAACATCACCCGCTTCTTCGTGATCGGGCGTCGCCGGCCGAAGTGCTCCGGCTACGACAAGACCGCGATCATGTTCACCACCGCCCACAAGCCCGGGGCGCTGGCCGACGTGCTCGACGTGTTCCGCCAGCACAAGGTGAACCTGACGCACATCGACAAGCGGCCGAGCCAGCGGGTGAACTGGGAGTATTACTTCTTCATCGATTGCGAAGGCCACACCGAGGACGAAAACGTCACCGCCGCAATCGACGCCGCCCGTGAGCACTGCCTGCACCTGACGATCCTCGGCAGCTTTCCACGAGCGAAGACCGTACTGGAGTAGGCGGCCCGCCTCGCTTCAGCGAGTGCGGGAAAACTGGAGCAGGCGGCCCGCCTCGCTTCAGCGAGTGCGGGGAGATCGGAGCAGGCGGCCCGCCTCGCTTCAGCGAGTGCGGGCGTTCGCTCGTTCGAAGCCGCCCCGGATCATCGCCATGCCACCACGCCTGCGCATTCTCATCGCCCTCGGACTGCTCATCCTCGTCGGGGGGGCGATGAAGCTCTCCGGCGTGACGTGGCTGGCCAACTCCGTCGGCGGCGTGCTGTGGGTCCTGTTCTTCGCCGGCGTCGGGCTGCTTCCGCGTCCGCGACGCGATGCCGCGATCCCGGCCGCGGGAGCGGCCTTCGGCCTCGCCTGCCTCGTCGAGATCAGCCAGCTTGCCGACGTGGCCGGCCTCGAATCGATCCGTCGCACTTTCCCCGGTCGCCTGCTCGTCGGCACCACCTTCGCCTGGTCCGATTTCGTCTACTACGCCCTCGGCGCCGTCGCCGCGTGGTGCCTCGCCCGCCGACTGACCGCGTCCTGATGCCGGGCCGCCGTTTCCCAGTGCGGATTTCCCCGAACATGCCGACTGCACTGCTGCGTTTTGGGCTTGGCACGCGGCGGTTTGCGAAGTATCGTGGAGTGCGATGGCGATTGACCCGATACAGTCCACACCCCTGCGGCTCGTGACGCCGGCCACGCACGTGCGACCGGCGAGGCAGGACGGCGTTCGCACCACCGCGCAGCCCCGCGCCCCGCGCGTGGACAAGGTCGAGATCATGCGCCCTCAACTGCCGCCGGCTTCGGACAGCGCCCGCGCGAAGATGCAGCGCATCCGCCAATCGCTTGTCGCGGCCACGACCGAGGTGCCCGTCCACTTCGACCGTCCCACCCCGACCGCCGCCGGCAACGTGTACACCCGGGCGTATCTGCGTTTCACCGCCGACCACGCTGAACTCAACGCCGGCGCCACCGAACGCGCCGCCGCCGACTGACCTGCACGGCGTAACCATTTCCAGAGCGACCGGAAGCACGAGCCCCCGCCTCGCCTTTCTGCTCTCCAACGTCATCGCCGGGGTGATGTTCTATCTGATCTGCCTCGCTTGGCTGCTCGATTTCGACTTGCTCGCTCTGGCAGCGTGCATGGTTCTCGGCCCCGTGCTCGACCAACGCTCGTTTCAATGGATCGAAGAGCAGATCGAGACCTGGGGCGGGACCTGGTGGTGGTCGGTGTTTCTCGCGTCGACCTGACGCCGCGCGGTGAAATCCGGACCTGCGCTGAAGCTTCGGTCCGGCTTGGCCGGAAGCATGACGCGCCGAAGCGCGACGACGTGAAGCGCCGGATACCGTCGGGCGCCTGCGTGCCCGCAGCGCTGTCTATTTCTGCGCCGGCTCCGCGTCGGCTTCTTCCGCCTCCGCCTCCGCCGCCGCGGCTTCGGCGGGCTTGCCCGTCGGCACGCCTTTCTTCTCCTTCACCTGCTGCTGAATCTCCGCGAACAGGTCCGGGTTCTCCTTCAGGAACTGCTTGGAGTTCTCTCGGCCCTGGCCGATCCGCACGTCGCCGTAGCTGAACCATGCCCCCGACTTGTTGACCACGTCCTCCTCGACCGCGAGATCGAGCAGGTCGCCCGTCGCCGAGATGCCTTCGTCGAACATGATGTCGAACTCGGCCTGTCGGAAGGGCGGGGCGACCTTGTTCTTGACCACCTTCGCCCGCACCCGGTTGCCCACCGAGTTGTCGCCGTCCTTGATCGAGCCCGTCCGGCGGATGTCGAGGCGGATCGAGGCGTAGAACTTCAGCGCCCGACCGCCCGGCGTCGTTTCGGGATTGCCGAACATCACGCCGATCTTCTCGCGAATCTGGTTGATGAAGATCACCGTGCACTTGCTCTTGGAGATCGCCCCGCTGAGCTTGCGCAGGGCCTGGCTCATCAGCCGGGCCTGCAGCCCGACGTGGCTGTCGCCCATCTCGCCTTCGATCTCGGCCGAGGGAATCAGCGCCGCCACCGAGTCGATCACGATGATGTCCACCGCGTTGGAGCGAACGAGCAGTTCGCAGATTTCCAGGGCCTGCTCGCCCGTGTCCGGCTGACTGACGAGCAGGGCTTCGAGATCGACGCCCAGCCGCCGGGCCCACGATGGGTCGAGGGCGTGCTCGGCGTCGATGAACGCCGCCACCCCGCCCACTTTCTGGGCGTGGGCCGCCACGTGCAGGGCGAGCGTCGTCTTGCCCGACGATTCGGGCCCGAAGAACTCGCACACCCGTCCGCGAGGAACCCCCCGCCCGCCGAGGGCGAGGTCCAGCGACAGCGCCCCGGTGGAGATGCCCGGCGGCACGCTGGATGGATCGTCGGTGAGCTTCATGATCGAGCCCTTGCCGAAGGCCCGCTCAATCTGCCCGACCGCCCGGTCGAGGGCCTGTTTCCGTGCGTCGTCCCCGTTGCCGCCTGAGCTCGCCTTGGCCATGTCAATACCCTTCCTGCTGCTGGAATCCGCTGGGTTGCCGGTGACGCTGGCTACCATACCGCCGGCGCTGCTTCCCGTCAATGTTCGGTGAATGTCAGGATAGCGATTCATCGGCCGGCGTCAACAGGTTTGCTCATAATTTGTTCGGTTTTCGTCGTCGTGCGTTCTCCCGCGAATACGCGAGTCGCGGCGGGCACCTGCTCGGCGGCGACGGGGCGGCCGGCGGCGGCGATCACGCCTGACCGCGCCGTTTTCTCGCTGCGAAGCGCCGTTTGCCGTTTTCTCACCCCCGATTCTGGCCTGAAAACGCAGCGTTTCGTCCCATTCTTCTGGACGCGTGGCCGATTTGAGCCGACCAGTCCCATTATGCACCCCTCGCCCATCCGCTTGTTCCTGTCTCCGTAAGTCCTGATTTGCCAGAAGTTTTCCCGCCGTATGTCACCGTTATCCACCGAATACCAGTAGTCCCATTATGGGTTCCACTTTACGGTCGTCCGTCGTGAACCGCACGTCCTTGACCGTCAACGGCGAGGGGGGCATTGCTGCTGTGGCGTGGGCCATGCACCATGGGCCGAGTCACGCAAATCCGCGTTTCTGGTGGCGACAGGCGCGATCCGATGATGGCCACTGTTGAAGATGGCTCTCGCTGAAGCGAGGCGGGGCGATCCCCCGTCCTCGTTGAAGCGAGGGTGGCCGGGCGGCGCCCCCTTGCCCCGAACCGCCGCGGCGTGAACAATGTCTTTATGACCCAAGCCCCCGCATCGCACGCGACCTCCCGCCGGTTCGAGCCGCCCAACGCGATCCAGTTCAGCGTCTTTCTCGACAATCGCGTCGGTCAGCTCCACGAGCTGCTCGAAGTCTTCGACGGCATCGACGTGCGGGTGGTCGGCATGTCGGTCATCGACGCCCAGGACCACGGCGTGGTTCGGATCGTCACCACCGACCATCACCAGGCCCGCCGGACGCTCGATCACCACGGGGCCGCGTTCAGCGTGGCCGACATCCTCGTGGTGCAGATCGATTCATTGCGGAATCTGAGTTCGCTGTGCCAGGTGCTGATCGCGGCGGAGATCAACATCAACTACGCTTATCCGCTGTTCGTGCGGCCGAACCGCAAGCCGGTCGTGGTCCTTCACACCGACGCCCTCTCCCTCTCCTCGCAGGTGCTCGAGCGCAATGGCTTCGGTCTGCTCAACGAAGAAGACCTCAACGAAACCCCGCCCGAAGACGACGCCAACCCAGCGGGCTGAATCGAAGGCGACAGGGCGGGGCGCTCTTCAATCGAAGATAGACGACTTACACGCGAACACGACCCTCTCGCCAACCAACATCCATAAGCAGGAATGGTTTAAGTTATTGCCATTGAGTGTTTTGTTCTGCGCCTCCGCGCCTCCGCGGTTTGTTCTGAATTCTCCGGGTTAGTCCGCCTCGTCGTGGATCACGACGCCGGCGGCTCGCATTTCGTCGACGGCCCGGTCGCCGTCGCCGGGGTTGACGTTGGCGGGCCGGGTGGCGGGCAGAAGCAGACGCACTTCGAAATCCTCCTTCACGCCGTCGAGGCAAGTGTGGAAAACGCAGATCTCCTGCGCCAGCCCGCCCACCCACAGTCGGCGGACGCCTTTGCGTCGCAGACGGTCGGCGAGGTCGCTGCCGTCGAAGGCCGAGTAGTTCTCCCGCTCCTTGTCGGTGGCTTTGCTGAGGATCGTCGCGTCCTCGGGCAGGGCGAGCTCGTCGTGGAACTCGGCGCCGGCCGTCTCGCGGATGCAGTGGGCGGGCCAGGGCCCGCCGCGTTCCTTGAAGCTGACGTGGTGCAGCGGATGCCAGTCGCGCGAGGCGACGATCGTCG
>CAYFQS010000064.1:0-13508 GCA_964345245.1 uncultured Planctomycetaceae bacterium
GGGCCGACTTCGATCTCGAGCAGGGCGAGACCTTCGAGCCGGCCGTCCATGGCGCGGGGGCGGTGGGCGTCGGTGGCGATGACGTGATAGCGGCCTTCGCGAAGCCAGCGTCGAATCCACATCGCCGCCTCGTCGCCCTCGCCGCCGGCGAGGCAGTTGAGATTGCCCTGGAACCACACGCCGCGGTCGCGGAGGCGATCGGCGGTGGCCGCCATCTCCTCGCACGGAAATCCGAGCCGCGCGGGATGGGCGAGGATCGGCTGATAGCCGTGCTCGAAGAGGTAGTCGATGAGCGGATCGCCTTCATCGGGCCAGGCGGCGCCCCAGTGATCGACGAGGACGCAGCGTCCACCCGCCAGGGTGGGCACGCCGACCTCCTGAATCCAGGCGAGGGAGCGGGGGGAGATGCGAAGCTCGCCGCCGGCCCAAAGCCGGTAGTCGAGCCCGGCCTCCTGCACCGCCTCGCGCAACTCGGAGACCCGATCAGCGACGAAGGCGGGCGTGTACTCCGGCCACTGCTCGGGCCAGAGGTGTGGCGTGCACACGCTGCCCACGAAGCCGGCGTCCATCAGTATCTCGATGATGGCCAGGGCCTCGTCGACGGAGCGGCACCCGTCGTCGAGGTCGGGCAGCAGATGGCTGTGGATATCGATTCGGCCTTCGGCGGAAAGATCAGTCACGGCAAACCTCACGTTTGGTTGGTCGGGCCATTGTAGTGAGCGCGACCGGAATGGCACGGACGGTGCTCAGCGGCGGGCGAGGAAGATGTCGCGCACTTCGCGGAGGGGATAGCCGGAGACGTTGAGCAGGCGGATCATGCGGATTCGCTGGATATCGCAGTCGAGGAACCGGCGCTGGCCGCCGGCGCTTTCACCGCTCGCCTCGACCAGGCCGACCATGATGTAGTACTGGAGCTGCGCGACGGTCACCCCGGCCTCGCGGGCGGCGTCGGCGAACCGGAGCCCGTCATGATCGGCGGTGCGTTTCATGGCCGCAGAGCTTAGCAGGGACGGGCAGATCGCTCACCGTCGCCGCTTCCTGCAGGCCGGCGCGCCATTCGAGATAACGGTACGGCAGGCCGAACCGCTCGTGCAGGCGCTGCAGGTCGTGGAGGAATCGCTCGTACGAAGCGTGCTGCCAATCCGCGGCATCGCGATCACAGAAGAACAAGCGACAGCCGAGGGGACGGATGCGGTGGACACTGCAGAGGCGGTCGAACTGGAAGGGGCAGCCGTTGAGTTCAGCGAGTTCGGCAGACGATTCGAGGAGCATCGTTCGGGCGTCGGCGTCGAGCCGACGCAACAGCCAGGCGATTTCAAGTCCGGTCACATAGAGGCGATGGCCCCAGGAATCAAAGCGGCAGCATCGTCCGCTGGCGCGGCAGACCGGGCGGCGGGCAGCGATGGCGGCGTCGACCCGGTCGTACAAGTCCCTGATCGCCCGGTCGCAAGGCGACTCGGACACGGCCGCGGCCCACAGGCGCCACTGGGCGGTCGACTCCGCATCGAGCGAGGTTCGCCGGGTGTGGTCGGTCATGGCGTCACGGGGTGGCGTCGCGCTGGATGCGGATGTGTTCGACGGGGTAGAGCTTGCCTTCACCTTCGAGGCCTTTGGCCATGCCGGGGCAGCCCCTGGCCGCCCGGCGCCAGGAACGGGGCGACTTCAGGTTCTCGGGCCAGAAGGGCCAGGTGCGGCACTGCGTCGGCCGGGCGGGATACACGCTGCATCGGCCGTGCCCGGTCTCCGGGTCGCGCTCCAGCAACACGCAATCGTAGCCGTGGACGGTCTTCACTTCGTCCAGCGACCACCGGCCGTAGATCGGCCTGGCGTATTGTTCCAGGAAGGCCTGCCGAGGGATGCCGAGGTGCTCGGCCATTCGCTCGAGTTCGGCATCGTTGAACCACACGTAGCCCGGCGGCCCGGTGCAGCAGTTGCCGCACTGGGTGCACGTGAAGCGCAGGCCGTCGGCAAACCACGGTTTCTTCTCGGTTTTCGTCGATTCAAACATCGCTCGCATGATACCGCTACGCCGCGCGGCGGGCGAATGTTTTCTGACCTCGCTTCCGCGGCGGCATATACTGGCGATGACACGCCGGTTACGTGACCGGTCGCTGCACACCGTTTCACGATCAAAGGAAACTCCATGAAGACCCGGACTCACGCTGTCATTCTTCCCGCGTTGCTGGTGCTGGGCTGGGCGGCCTGGGGGTGCGAAGGCCCGCCGACCACGGACTACGAAACCGAAGCCCTGCATGCGAGGGTGACGAGCACCATTCATCGGTTCAAGCAGGCCGATCCGTCGATCAAGCAGTTCTTCGACAGCGCCTATGGCTACGCGGTGTTCCCGTCCATCGGCAAGGGGGGCGCGGGCATCGGCGGGGCGCACGGCTACGCCGAGGTGTTCGAGCAGGGCGAAGTGATCGGCGTGGCCGAAATGAGCCAGGCCACGATCGGGTTCCAACTTGGCGGACAGAGCTACCGCGAGATCATCTTCTTCAAGGACGAGCTCGCTTTGCAGGACTTCACCCGCGGCGAATACACGTTCAGCGCCCAGGCCTCGGCGGTGGCGGCCGAAGCCGGCGCCGCAGCCGAGACCGACTACGAGAACGGCGTCGCCGTCTTCCTCATGGTCAAGGGCGGGCTGATGGCCGAGGCCTCCGTCGGCGGACAGCAGTTCCGATTCTATCCGAGGTGAGGTCCGGCGATATGCCTCGCGATTGATTCGCGAATCGAACGGCCGCAGTTGACAATCGTCTCGAGCAGCGCCAAGGGCAAGGATGACCGCGAAGGCGGGTGGGCCCGTGACGGAACGAGTACGGCCTGGATGCACCGGTCGAGTCGGTGCGAACTGGCCATGCGACCACCATCCTCTGAGTCTGCCGGGAATCCGCTGAGAATGGGACGACGGACGGCCCGTCCAGCTCACGCGCCGGCGCCCGATTGCCTGGCCCGGCGCGTCGCCCCGGCGTGGGGATCGAAGTGCCGGCGCTCCGTGATCTCGGTGGCATCAATCTCGACCATCTGATCCTGGTCGAGCACCCAGCCGTCGTCGGTCTGCATGAACCCCTTGGCGGCGAGCCAGCGCTCGACGGCGGCGTGGTCGGCATCCTTGCCGAGCACAGCCCAGTGGTTGTTGCGGATGCGGGCGTAGTTGAACTGCACGAGGTAATAGGTGCGATTGCTGTGCAGGCGCAGGCCGGGGCTCGAGGCGGCCGGGGCCGTGGCGTGCAGCGCGGCAGGTTCGTCCTCCGATTCGTCGCTCATCAGGCGGTACCAGAACGACGCGATCAGCAGCATGACGGCCGCGGCGAACAGGTGCATGAGCCCCTCGCCATAGCGGCCCGTTCCGATGCCATCGGGCGGGACATCGGTCATGATCTCGCCCCCGCGGATCACCGCGGTAGCGGCCAGGACCGTCAGAATCCAGGGCATGGCCCGCATAAGCATCATCTTCCGATGCGGTTCTCAGGCATCCGCCGGCAGGTCGCGACCGAACAGACCGTACAGCCACGGCGCGACCTGATGGCAGGCCTTTCTGTCTCTTCGGTGCAAACGACATGACACTTAATCCACGATCGCCATAACCGGGGGCAAACCACGGGGTTGCCGCCGGTGGCCCAGAAACCACCCAACCCGGCCGCCGACTCACGCCGACGGCCCGGTCACTTTGCTCGGCGGGTTAAGCGAGGAGGAGGTCAGCGTTTGCGGCCGGTCGCGATGAGCCCCATGCCCGTGAGCAGCACCATGACCGAAGCGGGTTCAGGAATCTGGCTCAAGTCTTCACCGGGCACGTTCGGGTCGTCGAGCGGCGATTCGCCGGTCTCCGGATTGACCGGCGGCGGGGTCGTGCTGCCAAGGTCAAAGAACGCCCGGTCGAAGAAAAGGGAATACCGATTGTCCACGTTCCCGGCGAGGATCGCGACGCTACGGAAGCCCGCGGCATCGCCAATGCTCACGCGCTCGTCGAACCAGATTTCGCTGGTTTCGTCGCTCGTGTCCTCGATGATGGTGGGCCCGACCTGCGTGACCACGGCACCCTGGGCGTTCTCATCGGCGTAGGCGGTCAGCAGCACGCCGTCGTCTTCCGCGGGATCGACCGCATAATCACCGGCCGCGATCGAGAACACCTTGACGGGCGACGAAAAGCTGAAGATCAGCGGGTTGAGCGATTTGTCGGCGAAGGTTTCGAGACTGACCCCGCCCCATTCCGCGTCCTTGCCCGTCTGGGAGACAAGCGTGTTGTCGGTCAGGTCAAATGCGGCCCCGGCGGCACGCGTGATCGTCACGTCGACGCCGGCGACGCTCAGCGCCAGGGAGGTGATCGCACCAACGCGGTCTGCCACGGGGCCATTCACTCCCGGACTTTCGGTGGTGACGGTGGGCGGAGACGTCTCGAAGGTGATCAGGCCACCGGTCGCCGACGCCGTGAACAGCGTGAGCCCGGCAATCACACCCAGACCAGCCCACATACGGTGAGCGATAACAGACACTTGCGGCCTCTCTCTCTTGATGCCCCCTCCCGGTGGGGGCGGCGATACTCTCTTCTTCAATACCACTATATACCCCGGATTTGGCGGTTTCCAAATATTCAGCAGATTTTGGCACAGTTCTTGATCGCCCGCCACCATCACACAACCGGCGGATTCGCACGGTGTGACGCCCGCCGGAAGGCGGGAGTTTGGCGAGATGAAGATTTGAGACGTTTCAGCGAGCCGCCGGTTCACCACCGCCCGTCGAGCAGATGCTCGATCGCGTGGGCGACGCCGGCCTCGTTGTTGGATCGCGTCACCCGCCGGGCGACGCCGCGGACGGCGGAAATCGCGTTGCCCATCGCGATGCCGCAGCCGGCCGACTCGATCATCGCCAGGTCGTTGATCTCATCCCCGATCGCCGCGACCTCGGCGGCTTCGAACCCGTGCGATTCGGCCACCCAATGCAGACCGGACCATTTGTTCACGCCCTTCGCGAATACCTCGAGCACGTTGATCCGTTCGTTGTGCTCGCCCACCGCCTGGAAATGCTGCACGAAGACTCGCTCGGCGAAGCGGTCGGTCAGCGCCGCCTTCACGTCCGGCATGGCGTCGCTCTCGCCCACGATCCCCACGCGAAGCGTGTGGTGAAGGTCGGCCTCGACCGGTTCCTCCAGCGGCTTGACCCGCGCCCCGATCGATTCAAACCACCACCGCGTGTTCGGCGTGAGTCGATCATCACCCACGACGAGGTAGTCGTCGCCCGTGATCTCGGGGTCGAGCAGGATCAGCACCGCGTGGCCCGACTCGCGCAGCACCTGCACCACGTCGAGGGCGAGGTTCGGCTCGACCGTCACGCGATAGAGCGTCTGGCCGGTGGTCGGATCAGAGACGTGCGCCCCGCCGGCGAAAACGGCCGGCGTATCGTGACCGAGCTCCTCCAAAGCCCACTGGGCTTCCTTAAGCGCCCGGCCGGTGCACGGCACGACGAGCAGACCGCGGTCCTGGGCGCGGGCGATCGCCTCGCGGTTCGCCTCGGGAATCCGCCCGCGCGAATCGAACAGCGTCCCGTCCAGATCGATCGCCAGCATCCGGTACTTCATGGCCGCGAACGTTAGCAGATCGCCGGCCGGGCGGCGAATCCCGCGGTTACTGTCCGAAAAGCTTGTCGATGGGGTTGTCTTCCTTCGTGTTCCCGTCGGCAGCGTCACCCTGATCGCCGTCCTGTTTCTCGCCGGTCAGCGACTTCAGCGCGTCGCCGACGCCTTTGCCAAGGTCTTCGACGGCCTTGCCGGTCCCTTCGCCCACGCCGCCGAGTCCCTCGACGGCGCCTTCGAGAACCTTGCCCACGTCGCCGCCCACCTGGCCGATGATGTTCGCCGCTTCGCCACCGAGCTGCGACGCGAGCGACCCGACGTCGTCGAGCACGTCGGTCACGAAATCGGCCGGCAGCACGTCCCCGCCCTTCTCGATGATCGCGGCGAACACGGCCGGCACGATCCGGCGCATCAGCTCGGCCACCGTCGCCCCCCGGGCGTCTTCACCGGTCGGGTGTTCCAGGCGAATCTCCGGCACCTTCACCACCACGTCGGTCGCCTCGCCGCCGATGGGCAGCAACTGCACCTTCGCCTCGACGTTGCGGATCAGCAGCACGCCCACGTCGACCTTCTTGCCCGGCGGGGCCTGCTCCGGGGTCTGCTCCTCTTCCTGCTTCTGGCCCTGTATCTTCTCCAGCAGGGCCGAGAGGTTGTTCTTGCCGCCCTCCTGTTCGATGTTGACCGTCATGCCGTCGAGCACGATGGACGGCACCTCGACCACGTCGGACGTCAGCGAGCCCATGTTCGCGTCGACGTCGAGGGTCTGCAGGACCATGATCTGCTCGGAGCGGAAGCCCTCGGGGTTGGCGATGCTGACCTGGGAGACGCCGAACTTCCCGGCGAAGGGCCGCACCGACGCCCCGCCGCACTTGGTCTCAACCTGCAGCGCGTACGTCCCGCCCCGCTCGATGGCGGTCTGGGCGATGCTGTCGAGCATGAACCACACCACGCCCACCGCGATGATGATCAGGATCACGACGATCCCGACGATCCGGAGAAGCCATTTCATATCGAACCCCTTTCCTCTGAGAATGCGGTGTATGCCTCACGAACACAGTAGCGATTATAGCCGGTTTCGGAGTCGGCATATAGCCGGTCCCGATTGGCCGTCGCGACCCGGCAAGCCGGACCGCAGCGCACGCGGAGGTCCGGGGGGCGCGTGACATCTCCCGCGGGCGAAGCTGCCGGCAAGTGCCGAATTCGCCGCGATTCGTCTCCTGCCCCTCGGCCGCTTGCCGCCGCATGGGGGCCTCGAGCACGCACGCCGATCGCTCGCCGAAACTCCAGTCGCGTCAGGTGAGCGGTTTCCCCCACCTCCCAACCCGCGCCCACGCGCGAGCGAGGGCCGGCCGCGAAATCCGTCACGCCCCCATACCGGGTTTCGTCGGCGCCCTTCCGCTTCGCGCCAGTTCGGGCCCCGGTTACAATCCCCTTGCTTTGCCGGGCGTTTAGCTCAGTTGGCTAGAGCGCTTCCCTTACAAGGAAGAGGCCACTGGTTCGAGTCCAGTAACGCCCATTGCCTGTCGTCGACGTGGGACTCCCCGGGCACCGCATCCCGCCGCCGATCTGAATCCGGACCTTCGCTTGCGCTGCGGTCCGGCTTGGCGGACCTTGGAGCCGCTGCGCTACCACTTCAGTGCGTCGGCGCGGTCGGTGCGTTCCCAGGGCAGGTCGAGGTCTTCGCCACGTATCGGGCGGCGGAGGCGCCGGAGCGCTCGATGGTGGCGGGCCCCTTGCCACTGAGGGCGGCCCGGCCGGGGCGAGCGTATCCGCCGTACTTGTCGGACGTGATCTTCCGCCCGGTCATCCCGGAGTGCAGCGACCGCCCCGACCGGGTTCACGACCCATGACGTGCGCTTGTCGCCCTGCACCGGGGCGTCGTCGAGCGTCGAGCAGGCCTGCGCGTTTGAGTTGATCGGCCAGCGCCAAAACGACGTACCTCCAAAGCAACCTGGCCCCTTGTGAACGCTGGAAGTCGCCATGCACTCGTTGTACCTTCCAGCAACAAATGGGGCGGGTTGCCCCATTTCCTGTTCCACGCCTCAGGTCCTGATACGCCGACGACAAACCGCTACCATGAAACCGCGTGACTCGATTGAACCGAGGAACCCCCGGCATGGCTCAAGTTCCGGCAGTGCACAGCGAATGGACCCACGAAGACCTGCGCGAACTGCTCAGCGCGGTGGACGTGCTCGAGCGGCCGTCCCTGCCCATGAAGCTGACCAACCTGCTCGGCACGCCCATCGAGTACCTCGTTTCCCAACTGCCGGTCAACGCGCGGCAGATCATTCACGCCGCGACGGACCAGGCCCTGCGCAAGGCGATGAACAGTGCGGTGGACAGCATCAGGCCGTGGCACACCACGGCGATCCACGCCCATCGCGGGTTCGCCGGGTTGACCGGGGGCGTGGGCGGATTGCTCGGGTTGCCCGGCCTGGCGGTCGAACTGCCGGTCACCACCGTCATTATGCTCCGGGCCATCGCCGCCGTGGCCCGCGACGAGGGTGAAGACCTGGACGCGCTCGAAGCGCGTCTGTCTTGCCTGAGCGTGTTCGCGCTGGCGAGTCGAACGCACAGCGACGACGCCGCGGAGAGCAGCTACTTCATCATGCGCGGTGGGCTGGCGTTGATGGTCTCCGAGGCGACCACGCACATCAGCACCCGCGGGCTGGTCGGCGATTCGCTGAATCCCATCGTGCGCCTCCTCGCCGCGATCAGCCGGCGCTTCGGCGTGGCGGTGACCCAAAAGCTCGCCGCCCAGACCGTGCCCATCGTCGGCGGCGTGGGCGGGGCGTCCATCAACCTCCTGTTCACCTCCCACTTCCAGACCGTGGCCAGGGGCCACTTCACCGTCCGCCGGCTCGAACGGAAGTACGGCCGGGATGAGGTGCAAAGCGCCTACCAGCGGATGCGCGAGCAACTCAAGGCACAGTCCCATCAACAGCCCCACCAGTCTTACGCCGGTTGACCCGCCATGGACGGCCTGCTGCGACACATTACGCGCACCCTCAACCGGGCCAGCGGCTCGGCGCTGATTCGTACCGCCATCAACAACCGCCTTCAGGAGAAAGCCAAAGTGCTCAACCTCAATATCGATCCGAAGAACCAGACCATCGAAGTGGAAGTCCACATCAAGGGCCAGCCGGGCCCGTTCAAGATCAAGGTCGACGGTTACGAACTCACCAGCGAGAACGGCCGGGATCAACTGCGCTGGTCGAAGATCACCATTGACCGGGGTGCCGCGAACCTCCCCCCGGGCACGAAGGACAAGCTGTCGTACGTGATGTGACGCCCCACGCGGCGTATTCTGCCGGCTGGTGCACTCGGGCCAAATGTTCGCAGAATCTTGTTGATGCAGCGCCGTGATGTGATATACTTGCGACAGACACCGGTTGGAGCGTGGGTCGAAAGATCATTTTTTCGAAGAGGGACGCAAAGGAGAACGCACGATGACAATCACACGATCATTGCACGGACGACTCGGCCTGACGGCTTGGGTGACGCTACTGTTCGCTGCCGTGACTGGCAGCAATGCTGCCCTTATTGTCGACCGCTTCGACGATTCGAGCCCCGACGCCTGGCCTCAGGCCGCCTTCGAGGACTTCACCGGTTACACCACCGGCAGCGGCGCGCTGGACGGCCAGGGCGACGGCACGAACAGCGTTGGCTGGTCCGGCACGTGGTCCGCGGTTTCCTCTTTTGGCGTAGGCAGCAGCAGTCCACCGAATACTGGCAACAGCGACAGCGGCGAGCCGCATGCCTATTCGCACAGCGATGAAGGTGCCAATGGCAGCGCCAGCCGTAACTTCGCCACCAGCATCAGCAAGCCCACCGAGGGGACCGTGACATTCGCACTGTCATACCATGGCGGCAGCGGCACCGAGCAAGGCCGTAACGGCCCGCAGATTTTCCTCGTCGATCCGGCCGGCAACCGGCTGTTTGGGAATCTTTTCGACGGCGCCGGGGGCCAGGACGGAAACCAGTTCAACTACCACCTCAGTGACGGCGTGGCGTCCAATAGCACGGCATCAACGGACGTTGACTTTCCGGAAAAATCGTGGGGGCGATTGATTGTTCGAGGCGACTGGGCGGCCAACGGCGACCTTGACCTGGCCCTCTGGGTCGACCCCGACGCCACCGCCGACGAATCCAGTCCCGACGCAACGCTGAGCTTGAGTGGCATCAGTGCCGACATCGCCGGACTCGAACTGCTTCGAGCGAAGTGGGACGGGCCGGGAGCGGGACTGGAAACCGACTTCCCCGGCTCGCCGCACTGGGATGACTTTGACCTGCGCGTCGTGCCGGAGCCGGCCTCCATCGCCCTGCTCGCCCTCGGCGGCGCCGCGATCCTCCGCCGGCGGCGGTGAACCCCGCTCGCGCCTGGGTCGCAGGCCCTCTTCGCAACCCGAGTTGCTAAAATGGCGGCATGATTCGGCAGCACGTCTTTACTTGCGCCATGGTCCTCATTCTGTGTGCCGGACTCGCAAGCCGCGCCGAGACGACCGTCACGGTGACCGCCGATGCGGCGAAGATCACGACGATCGGCGGGATGCAGGCCGAGGCGTGGAACCTCTGGTCGCTGGGCGAATGGGGCGACTTCTTCCACTTCCCTGACCCCGGCGAGTACCGGGCGCGCGTGCGGTGCTTCGGTTCGCCGGCGGACGGCGTCTGGCCGGAGATGGCCTTCGCCGTGGATGGCCGGGCGCGGAAGACCGTCGCCATCGACCATCGCGAGCCGCGGGACCACGCGTTCACCTTTGAAGCCGACGAACGACACCACCGACTCACCGTCTCGTTTCTGAACGACGCCCTGACGGACACGGGAGACCGAAACCTCTACCTCGTTGAGATGACCGTGGAGCCGATCGGCGACGGACCGGCTCCGACGGTTTCGACGGAGCGCGCGTGGCGGGCGACATGGGGCCAGCAGCAAGCCGAGGCCGAGCAGATGATCCTGCAGCAGGCAGAGCAAGCCATCCGGAAACACCGGACGACGGCCGCGACGATCGAGCTCACCGGGCGAGACGGTCAGCCCATCGCGGGCGCCCGGGTGACCGCCGAGCTGGAACGCCACGCCTTCCTCTTCGGCGGCAACATCTTCATGTTCGACCGCTTCGGGGCCGACCGTCAGAACAATCTCTACAAGGAACGCTTCCGCGAGCTGTTCAACTACGCCACGACCGGCTTCTACTGGCGGTCGTACGAGCCGACGCGCGGCGAACCGAAGTACGCCGACACCGACAAGGTCGTGGCGTGGTGCGAGGAGCACGACATCCAGGTGAAAGGCCATCCGCTGCTGTGGGCGAATGAACACGGCAAGCCGCGATGGTCGAACGGCCAGCCGGCGGCGGACGTCCGGCAGCAGCGTATCCGCGACATCCTGACGCGTTACGACGGGCGGATCGAATTCTGGGAGGTGGTCAACGAGCCGGCCCATTTGCCGGGCCTGGAGATCGACGCCCCCTACCGCTGGGCCCGCGACGCGGACGCCGATGCGTACCTGATCGTCAACGACTACCACGTGCTCGCCGACGGCTGCCCGCCGTTCTTCCGATTGCTCGAGCAGGCGATCGAGGACGACGTGCCCTTCGACGGGATCGGCATCCAGGCTCACGAGCCGCGCACCATGCGTTTCCCGCTGGACGACGTGTGGCGGATTCTGGATGAGTACGCAACGCTCGGAAAGGAACTGCACATCACGGAGTTCACGCCCACGTCGGCCGGGCAGGCGATCACCGGCTCGCACGTGCGGGGGGTCTGGGACGAGGCGACCCAGGCCGACTACGCCGCGAAGTTCTACACCGTCTGTTTCGCCCATCCCGCGGTGGTGGGCATCACGTGGTGGGACCTGTGCGACGCCGGCTCGTGGCTCGAAGGCGGCGGGCTGCTTCGCAAGGACCTGTCCCCCAAGCCCGCCTACCACGCCCTGCACGATCTGATCCGCGGCGAATGGACGACGAAGGTCGACGGCAACACCGACGCCGACGGACGGTTCACCTTCCGCGGCTTCCGCGGCCGGTATGCCGTGACCGTCGAACACGACGAGCAAATCACCAGGCAATCCGTCATGATCGACCGTCAACGCGACGAGGCGATACCGATCTTTCTTGACGACGAATGACAGCGCATTCAAGGAGCGACCCTCATGAACGACACGATCCCCCACTTCCGGATCGACGGCGGCAAACGGCTTGGGCCGTTCCGGCGCATTCACGGCGTCAACGGCGGGCCGAAGTACAAGAGCGGGCAACTCGACTTTCGCCCGGCTTTCCGGGCCATCGCCCCGGACACGACACGCCTGCACGATGTGAGTCTGCTCGCGGGGATCGAAGCCGTCGACGTCCACTGCATCTTCCCGCTGGTCGAGGCCGACCCCGACGATCCGGGCAATTACCTGTTCGCCAAGACGGATGACTACCTGCGGTGGATTCGAGAGATCGATAGCGAGATCGTGTTTCGACTGGGCGAGCCGATCGAACACGGCTCGCCGCAGTTCCACGTCCACCCGCCGGCCGACCCGGGGAAGTGGGCCCGCGTCTGCGGCAACATCGTGCGCCATTACAACCGCGGCTGGGCCGACGGACACGAGTGGCACATCCGCTACTGGGAAGTCTGGAACGAGCCGAACATCGCCCCCTGCTGGTCGGGCACGATGCAGCAATATTGCGAGTTGTACCGGCACGTGGCGGCGGCGGTAAAGGCGGCGGACCCGGAAGCGATGGTGGGCGGTCCGGCGCTGGCCGGAACGCCGGACTCCGCCCCCGGTCGGCAGTTCCTCCAGTACGTCCGTGATCACGAACTGCCGCTGGATTTCGTTTCGTGGCACAGCTACGCCGCGACGCCCCGGCAACTGATCGAACATGTACAACGCGGACTGGCGGTGATGGCGGAGTTCGGATTCGCCGAAGTGGAATCGCATTTCAATGAGTGGAACCAGTTCGCGGGCGACTTCAAGCGGGCGATTCGTGATCCCGAGTATGGGCGCGGGATGCTGTCGCGGACCCGGCAGGCCGAGGGGGCCGCCTTCGCCGCCTCCACCCTCGCGGGCCTTGCCCGGACGGACCTGGACGTGGCCAACTACTACGCCGCCTTCCCCGGCTGTCGCCTCGGCCTGTTTGATATGTACATGGTGCCTGGCCGGAACTACGACGCCCTGGTCGCCTTCCGGCGACTGATCGACTGCGGCGAACAGATCGCCGCCACCGGCGGATGCGATGAGACGGGCCTGATGGCGTGTGCCGCCGCCGCCGCCGAGCGACACACCGCCGCCGTGCTGCTCAGCAACTTCTCCGATCCGGCCGACCGCGCACGCATCGACCTGAGCGGTCTTGACCTCGCACCGAGTTCACAGGTCAAGCAATACGTCATCGACGAGACCCATTCGCTTTCATGCGTCAGCTCGCAGGTGATCGAAGGGACGCCGCGCCGCTTTGAGCTGCCGCTGCCGGCGCCGTCCGTTCACCTGATGACGATCGAGCCCGCGTCGGGCTGATTCGGGTTCATGCGCTTGGGGGATGTGATTCGCACGCAGCGACGCCGCGAAGGAGTGGTGGGACGCCGCGGCCGGAACCGGCGCCCAAGGCACGCCCGGCTCTCCACTTCGTTTCGAGTCCGAGCGCGGCGCCGAACATCTGCTGACCGCCCTCTGCGTGCGAGTTTTCCCGGATGCGCGTCAACCGGTCAACAGCCGGTCGACGACGAGCTGGCGGAACTCGGGAGACAGCGAGGCGAAGTAGGCGGTGAAGCCGGTCACGCGGACGACGAGGTCGGGATGGCGGGACGGGTCTTCGTGGGCTTCGCGCAGGCGATCGGTGTCGAGGATGTTGATGTTCATCAGCGTCCCGCCGAGGTCGAAGTGGGCGCGGATCAGAGCGGCGACGATGTCGACCGCGTCGTGATCGTCGGCCACGGCGGGGGCGAGTTCGAGCTGCATCGGGGCGGG
>CAYFQS010000065.1:0-13367 GCA_964345245.1 uncultured Planctomycetaceae bacterium
GGCTCGACCGCTTCGGTCTCGACCGGTGTCGCCGTCGTCGCCGTCGAGGTGGTTTCGGCTTCCCCCGGCTCGGCGGGCGTCACCGCGTCGCTTACATTCTCGAGCTTCGTGCCCGGCTTGGTGGGATCGGGATCGGGCACGATCGGCACCGACGAGCGATCGCGGTGCTCACCGGTCTGCTGTTCGACCAGCATGTCGACGGATTCGTTGAGCAGACTGCGTCCGGGCCAGAACGCCCGCTTGCCGGTCAGCTTCTCCTTGAGGCGGCGAGCTTCGACCATGCGGGGATCGATGCTCAGCGCCAGGTCCACTTCCCACAGGGCCTTGTCTTCGTTGCCCTTGCGCAGGTGCTTGAGGGCGTCGCGCAGATGGCCGGCGGTCAGCTTCGCCCGCGACCAGGGCAGCAGCCCTTCGCGGGTGCCCAGCCGCACCATCTCCACGCCCTGCATCATCGCCTCGCCGGCGTCGGCGAGACTCTTGTCCTTCACCACGTGCGGCGTGATGAGGAAGATCACTTCGCTGCGACGGATGCTGTTGTCCCGGCCCTTGAAGGCCTCGCCCACAACCGGCACCTCGCCCAGACCCGGCACCTGGTTGCGGTTGATCGTGGTGTTCTCCTTGAACAATCCGCCGAGCACCACCGTCTGACCGTCCGGCACCATGACGTTGGTGACCAGTTCCTGGGTCGTCTCGTCGGGCAGATCGGTCCCGCCGGAGGTGCGGAGATCGAAGTCGGAGATCGATGGCCTCAGTTCGAGGCGGATCATCCCGTCCCGGGAGACGAAGGGTCGCACGGTCAGCTTGGTGCCGGTGTCCAGGAATTCGACCGTCTGGGTCTGCGACGTGCTCGTCGCGGTCGTGGAGAGGTAGGCCACCTTCTCGCCGACGAGAATCTCGGCTCGCTGACGGTTCAGGGCCATGATCTTGGGATTGGCGAGGATGGTGGTGTCGGTCACACTGTCGAGGGCGCGGAGGAAGACCTGGACGTTGTTGGTGAGGATGCCGACCTTGAGCCCGCCGCTCTGTCCGGCCACATCGGCCACGCCGCTGGTCGCCGCCCCGCTGGTTGTCTTCTGCACGGTGCCGTCGATCATCTTGTCCACGGCATTGAGGGGGTTACTGAGGCCGGGGAAGCCGATGCCGAAATCGGAAAGGATCGCCATGTCCACGCCGAAGGCGAGGTCCTCGGTCAGGTCGGCCTGGAGGATCGTCGCCTCGATGAGCACCTGCGAGGGCTTGATGTCCAGTTGCTTGAGCACCTTCTGGATTTCGTCGAGCACCTCGGGGTAGTCACGGATGATGAGCATCTCATCGTGGGAATAGCTGTTGGCCCCGCCGTCGCCAATGTCGGGCTGAAAGCCCGCGCCAACTTCGCCGTTGGCGGCGATGGTGCCGGCCGAACTCATCAGCGGCTGCACGAACGCCGAGGCGTCGGTGGCCGTGAGGTAGTTCAACCGGAAGATGCGGTAGGCCAGGGCGCGTTCGGCTTCCTGGATTTTCCGCAGCTCCTCCTGGGTGTAAACAAAGATGAAGTTGCCTTCCTCGCGGTACCCGCAGCCGTTCTGCTTGAGAATGGCATTGAGCGCCTCGTCGAAGGTCACATCGTACAGGTTCGCCGTCACCGAGCCCGAGACCTGCGGACTGGGCACGATGTTCCGCTGCCCGTGTACGCTGAGCAGTTGCAGGACCTGGGTGAGGTCGGTGTTCTGCACGTTGAGGGAGACCGTGTCATACGGCGTCACCTGCACCGACGTTGCCGGGTCGGCCTGATCGTTCGGGGCCTCGGGAACTTCCCCGATTGCCGAGCCGCTACAAACCCACCCCACAAGCCAAAAAAAAGCGGCGCCGAAGACGACCTTGTTCGAACACACCATGATCAGACTCCTTCTGGTTGCTAGACCGTTAACTCGCCTCCGCCCCGAGGATGACTGAGTACTTCGACCATCGCGATCACATTTCCAGGCGAATTTCCACGCCGTCCTTTTCGAGAATCGCTTCGCGATTTCGGACGGCCTTGACGGTGAATCCCTTAATCTGTTCGCCCGCCTTCAAGAGCGTGCCGTTGATCAGCGCCCTGGAGTTGGCGCCCATCATCGTGCTCTGCAGTTCGAGGTTGCGAGCCGCGGCAAGCACCGCGGCTTCCTTCTGGGCCTCTCTCTCCGATTCATCGGTTTGATTCACCGACGACTTTGCCGGCACGTCGTCGATTCCGGCTTCCTCTTCCACCGCGATCTTCGGATAAAACGACGGATCGAAGGCGAACAGATCACGCCGCACGCGGTCCTGCATCGCGACCACGACGACGTCGCGGCCGACGTACCTTCCGTCGTCGCCGTTGGCATAGCCCCCGTCCTCGCCGGTCGAGACCGCCAGGGACGCGCCGGGCTCGGCGGTGGCGGTGCGCGGCGTCTGCTTGAGCAGCAGCCGCCCCCAGAGCAGCAGCCCGAAGGCCGCCAGCGTCACCAGCATCGCCAGCTTGCGCTTGTCGCGCATCAGCTTTCTCTTCAGTTTCCGTAAGTCCGTGCTCATCGCTTCCCTTCCTCCGTGGTGTAGAAGAACGTGTTGAGGTCCATCTCCACCTGCACCCGGCCATCCTCCGGGCCGTCCTCGACGACCAGGCGGTCGACCTGGACGAGCCGGGGCATCTCTTCGACCCGGTTCACGAAGCGGAAGACGGCCAGCGAGTTCCCGGAGAAGGTCAGTTCCACCGGCAGCGTGGTGTATTCATCGCCTTCCCGGATCGACCCGGTGCTCAGGCCCTGATCGGTGAGCTGCTCCTGGTCGATCTGGACGCTGAGCTCGCGGAGGAAGCCGGCGAGTTCGCCCTGCTCGGGGATGACCTTGTTGGTGCTGGCCATCTTCTCGCGCAGGCGGTCCACATCGTGGGCGAGGCGGGCAAGGTCGTCGCTGCGGTCGCGGCTGACGCCGAGGTCCTTCTCGAGTTTCAGAATCTCCTCGCGAAGCTCCTGAGCCCGGCTGACGTTGGGCAGCCAGAGGCCGACAGTGAAGACCGCCACCACGCACAGCAGCGCCGCAATGAGGCGAAGTTCAGCGCGTTCAACTGGCATCCGCCACCTCCTGGGCTTCCCGGGGCTCGTAATCCTTGTCGAGCGGAATGTGCATGCTGATGTAAAACTGGCGGGTGATCGCGTTGCCGATTTTGCCCTGCCGCGAGTAAACCATCTTCACGTTCTGGAACAGGTCGCAGGCAGCGAGCTGGCCGACGAAGTTCGCGATGGCCACGTCGCTGGGGGCAATCCCGCGAATGTCGACCGTGATGATCGTGCGCGTTTCGACGATGGTCTGGGGCTTGGCGTTTCGCCTACGCCCGCGGCGGTCGGCGTTGGCCACGGCCACCACCCGCTTCTCCCGAAGCTGCTCCGTGCGAACCTCCAGCTCCTCCAGGAACACGTCCTCGGGGGTGAGGGCCGCCACCGTGCCGGACACCTGGCTGAAGTTGATCGGCAACGCGAGCTGGCGATAGATGTTCACCTGTCGGCTCAACTCCGCCCGCGCCTGCTGCAGCTTCACCATCTCGGTGATCTGGCCCTCGGCGGCCTGAAGTTGGGCGGCAAGTGAATCGCGGTACAGCGAAAGCTGCTCCGCCTGCTGCCGCGACTGATGCCACAGCATGCCCATGGCCCCGATCAGGACGACCGCGAGCACCATCTGCCGCTTGCGGGCGGCGCGACGCCGACGGTCGGCGACGTACCAGCCGGGCAGGAAGTTCACGGAATCGAAATCGCGGCGATGCGTCTGCTCGCTCATGCCGCACCTCGCTTTCGGCTCGACCCGGGCATCCGCCACCGCAGGGCCAGTCCCGCCGCGGTCGACCACTCCGGCAACGTGCCCCGCCGCTCGATCGCGATATCAGCGCTCGACAGGTCGATGCCGGCCAGGGGATCAGCGACGGTCACGTCGATCTCGAGCTGTTCGGCGATGACCTTGGCGAGCTGTGGCTCGTGGGCCTCGCCCCCGACAAGGACCAGCGAAGTGGGCCGGGCGCCGCGGAAGGTCACCGAGTAGTACCGCAGGCAGAGGCCGATCTCCTTGGCCAGATCGCTGACCACGCTGCGCACCGCCTCGTACGCCGCCCGTTGCACGCTTTCACGGCGGGTCGATCCGAAAAGCGGCTCGCCTTCCTCGGATTCCGACTCGGGCGAGGTCAGTCGACGACGCAGCCGGGCCGCGTCGTCCACCGACAGGTCGAGATGCTCGGCCACGCGGGCGTGAAGTTGCGCCCCGCCGATGTCAATCAGCTTGAAGAAGACGATCTGCCGGCCGCGAAGGATGATCACCTTGCTGCATGAGTCGCCCACGTCGACGTAGACCCGAGTCGTCTCGCTGTCCGACTGCCGCCGGAAGGTCCGCGAGAAACAGCGGCCGAGCGCGGTGGGCACTGTATCAATGGCCTCGGGATCAAGCCCGCTCTCGTTGAGCAGTTCCACGTGCTCGCGAACGTCCGAGGACGGGCAACCCATCAGGATGATCTCCTGGCGGGTCTCATTGCCCTGGCGGACGTCGCCGGCGAACAGGTACTGCGCGGTCAGTTCCTGGTTTTCCATGTCCAGGCGGTCGGCGGCTTCCCATTCGACCGCCTGACGCAGTTCATCAACCGGCATTTTCGGCAGTCGGATGTTCTTGTAGCGCACCGTCGAGACGGGCAGGCAACTGACCACCCGCCGCCCACGGAAAGGCGCCGAGTCATAGAGCTTGCGGCAGGCCTCGATGAGTACCGCCCGCCGCTCCGGACCGGCCGACGGAATGTCGCCGGGCAGGTCGTAGCGAGCGCTGGCGACGGCCGACAGGTCGTCCTCCGGACCCGACAACTGCAGCATCTTGATGCTCGCCGTGCCCAGGTCCAGCCCGATGGGGCCAATGTTGCGATTCATCCATCCGCCAATCACGTTTCATCCTCCTTCTTCCACGGGTTCCACGCGAATGCGTCCGGTGAAGGCGGCGACGTGAACGCGATAGCGGTGGTCGCCGCTTTCAAGGTCCACCGTGCCGCCTACGTTCGGGCCGCCAAGTTCATCAAAGGCGACCCAGGTCTCCCCGCCGAAGTCAGCGGAGTGAATCCGAACGCCCTGAAACCGCGCGTCCGAGTCGAAGTCAATGACGTAGGGCCCCGGCGTGCCGCCCACAGTGAGGGGCGTGTCCGCACCGTCCACCAGCCGATACCGGTTCTGCTCGATCTCGAAGATCACTTTGTGCTCGGCGGCTCGGGCGACGGCCTCGTTCTGGGCGTAAAGCAGGTCGCTGACCACCATGCGGGTGCCGGCCTGGACGGTGAGCGATCCCGACTGCAACAACTGGGGAACGACCAGGGCCGCGGCAAGGCCGATAATCACCACCACAATCAACACCTCCACCAGGGTGAAGGCGCCGCGGAAGGCGGGCGACCGTGAATCGGCGTGGACAGGCATGATCGGTGCTGGACTCATAAAGCGAGGTCCGATGAGATCAACGACGGGGCTTTCGCTCACCATCGCCTGCGGGATTGACCACGGTCACCCGTGCCCGGCCGGTCGTGAACAACCCCTTGATCTGTTCGGCCTTCTGATTCAACAGCTTGAGCTCGTTGATCATCTGCTGACGCTGGGCCCCGCTGTCGGGGATGCCCGCGGCTTCCACCGTCGGCAGCGACGAAGGCGCCACCGTCCACAACGTCCACAGGTGCAGTGCCAGCAGCACCGCGATCACGGTCAGGATGGTGTTCAGGTATTTCAGCGATCTCATGGTTCCGCCTTTCCAATACACGGTTTCGCTCAGTCACCGGCCACGTCATGGCACCGTTGACGGGACGTGCGGGGTTGGTTGCGCCACGCCGTCTGTGTGCCACACCGGGTCATGCGCGAATCCCTCAGTAGTTGATGTAGGCCACGCCGTTGGTGTCGGTGCCCGGCGCATCCGCAGCGATCGTGACCGTGTCCGGCTGATAGATCCATCCGTGCGTCCCGGCCGCCTCCTCGGGGAAGTCGCCGCTGTCGACGATCCGCACCGTGGTCAGGTTGTTGATCGGATTCGCGGGCATGGACCGCAGGTAAGGCCCGAAGCGATAGGTGCTGTCGCTGGCCTCCCCGACGGTGCCGCTCTTGTCCGTGGGCTGGGTCAACTGGCTGACGAAGGCCTCGGCCGTGGGATCGGCCGTGGTCTCGCCGCCCGGATAGCCGGGCGGCACGTCGTCGTGCTGGGCGGCGTACACGAGCAGCTGCATTCGCATGAACCGCAGATCCTCGCGAAGCGTGTTCTCACGGGCCATGTTCGAGGCGTTGGAGAACTGCGGCAGGACGAGGGCGGCGAGGATCGCCAGGATCACCACGACGATGAGAATCTCGACGAGGGTGAAAGCCAGGCCGCGGTCGCATCCGGGCCGAGCGGCCCCGGCGGAAAGGATCGGGCGACTTGGCGAGATGGCCAGACAAGTGCTCATGGCGGTGTGGCTCCCCGCCCCGGAGACGTAAGCGGCACAAGGGCGGTCAGGCCCCTGTGCCGTGGAATAATCGGCGAAGCGATTACTTCTCTTCCTGGGCGGACTCGTCGAACTTGGCGGCCATGACGCGGCCGTTGCTATCGTCGTAGAACCACCCGTTCGCGTCATCGGCTCCGGTCGGGTCGTCGGTAGTCGAGCTGTCCCAGGCCGTCACGTCCGCAGAGTTCGTGAACGGATTGAGCGGGGCCTGTTGCAGGTAGGGACCGAACCCGTCGCTGGCTTCGGTCATCGGCGTCCAGTCGGTCGTACCGTCTGCGACCAGCTCGGGATAGTTCCCGTTGTGCTGGACCTGATACAACTCGAGCTGGCTGCGGATGGTCTGAAGCTGCGAGACCAGGCTGCTCGACTTGGCCGACTCGCTGGCGTTCGTGAACTGCGGAATCACGATTGCGGCGAGAATGCCAAGAATGACAACCACGATGAGAATTTCGACCAGTGTGAAACCTTGCTTGCGGTGTGTGCGTGACACCATCACTGAAACCTCCCGTGAAAAGGGGACGACGTTACTCGGGCCGTGGGCGGCGGCCCATTCATTGATCACCCATCTACGTTCGCTGAACTCGGCGGAGAATCACGCGATCCTCCCTTCGTCTCGCCAACCGCGGACTGGCGAAACGATTGACTCCAAATCCTGCTGTGCTCATCGACTGTCTTCGCCGCCGACTTAATCGCCCCGGTGGCGCCGGTCCAGAAATCTCAAACCGCAGATCGCGTGAACCCGACACCAACCGGTCCCCGGCAAGGCGTGCCGTAGACGGCGGCAGGTAAACCAGCCCATCCGTGGCTGATCACCGAGACCAACGGCACGATATAACCATGGGGGACGCAAGGCGGATTCGCGATATTTCCTGGCGTGGTTGCCTGACCGTTACAACCGGCCCCGCGACGCTGGATTATTTGACGAACGTCAACTAATCTGTGGGGCATGAACGCCAACCCCCTCATTCACGTCAGTGCCCTGATCGCCTGCCTCATCGGCCCGGCGGTCGCGGTCGCACAGGACGGCGAGGGCGAAGCCGGCGGCCCGCCGCAGCCACAGGGCCCGCCCCCCGCGCTCGTTCGCGTCGCGCCTGTGCAGCGACAAGTCGTCCGCGAACACCGGCAGGTGGTCGGACAGATCGCCCCCGTCCGGCGGTCGCTCGTGGCCTCCGAAGAAACCGGCCACGTGGTCCAGGCCCCGCCCGATGTCGGCACCGCGGTGTCCGACAACCAGGTGCTCGCGAAGATCGACGACGAGTTGCTGCGGATCGAGCTGACCTCGGCCACCACGGCGGTGCGCCGGGCCGAGGCCGACCTCGCCGAGCGCGAGGCGGAGCTCACCCTCGCCCGTCGCAATGCCCGGCGGCTGAAGGAACTGATGGCCAACAACGTGGCCAAGCAGAAGGAAGTCGACGACGCGGCGGACGAGGCCCGGGCCGCCGCGGCCCGGCGCGAGGCCGCCAGGGCCCTGCTCGATTCCCGCCGCTCCGACGTGCACCGGATCGAATACCGCCTCGGCAAGCTCACGATCAAGGCGCCCTTCGCCGCTTCCGTCGTCAGCAAGCACACGGAAGTCGGGCAATGGCTGAACCCCGGCGCCCCGGTGGCCGAGGTCATCGCCATCAATCAGGTCGACGCCGTGCTCAACGTGCCCGAGACCATGCTGCCCCACCTGGCCCCGGAGGCGAAGTTCCCGCTCCACATCGATGCGCTCGACGCCACCCGCGAGGGCGTGGTCTACCGCCTCGTGCCCGAGGGCGATCGCCAGGCCCGCACGTTCCCGGCGCTGATTCGACTGGACAACCCCGAACACACGCTCAAGCCCGGCATGACGGTGCGGGCGATGCTGCCCACAGGCCGGGAGGCCGAGGCGCTCACCGTCCCGCGTGACGCGGTGCAGATGACGCCGACCGGCGCGCGGGTAATGGCCAACCGCGGCGGCGCGGCCGTGCCCGTGCCAGTGAGGATTCGCTTCGGCATCGACGCGCGATTCGTGATCGACGGTGAACTCCGGGAAGGCGAGACCGTCGTCATTGAAGGCAATGAGCGGCTGTTCCCCGGCCAGCCGCTGAAGTTGATGTCGGCCGGCGGCCCGCCGCAACGCGAGGCCGGCACCGCGGCGCCCCCGACCGATCAGCCGAAGTCCCAGAAGCCCGAGAAGCCCGAAACTCCCGCCTCCTAAGTCAGCGCCCCGCCATGGACATTATTCGTTTCGCCATCCGGAATCCCGTGACGGTCAGCGTAGGCGTCGTGCTGATCCTACTGTTCGGCCTGTTGTCGTTGACCGCGATCCCGATTCAGCTCACCCCCAATGTGGACCGCCCCGTGGTGAGCGTCAGCACCCGCTGGGAAGGCGCCAGCCCGGAAGAGGTCGAGAGCGACATCATTCGGCCGCAGGAAGAGAAGCTCAAGACCGTCGAAGGCCTGGAGAAGATGACCAGCACCTCGCAGCTCGCCGAGGGGCAGGTGCTGCTGGAGTTCCCCACCGGCACGGACAAGGACGCGGCCTTCCAGGAGGTGACCGAGAAGCTGCGCCAGGTGCCATCGTATCCCGCTGACGTGGACGAACCGGTCGTCGAGGCCTCCGATCCCCGCAACCGCGACTACATCGCGTGGATGCTGCTGTACTCGACAGACGAGGACTTCAACGTCCGGACGCTGAAGAAGTTCGCCGAGGACCGCATCAAGCCGCGGCTGGAACGGGTCAACGGAGTGAGTGAGATTCTCGTGTTCGGCGGGGCCGAGGATGAGATGCACGTCAAGGTCGATCCACTGCGGCTCGCCCAGTACCACATCCCGCCGACCAAGCTCGAAGCGAAGCTGCGCAGTCAGAATCTGAACGTCTCCGCCGGCGCGATCGCCGAGGGCAAGTACGACGTGCTGGTGCGGACGGTCGGGCGATTCGAGCAGCCGGAGCAGATTGCGGACCTCGTGATCTCCGACCCCGGCGAGCCGGTCGTGCGTGTCCACGACGTGGCCGACGTCGAGCCGGGCTATAAGGAGTTGTTCGGCATCGTTCGCTCCAAGGGTCAGGATGTGCTGGCCATTCCCGCCCAGCGCGAGGTCGGCTCAAACGTGATCGCCGTGATGGAAGGGCTCAAGGAAGCGGTCCGGGAAGTGAACGACCGCATACTCCCCCTGGAGGCCGAGCGACTCGGAATCGAAGGCGAACTCGTCCTCGAACAGGTCTATGACCAGACCATCTACATTCACCAGGCCCTCGCCCTCGTGCGGAACAACCTGTTCGTGGGGGGGACGCTGGCCGTGCTCGTGCTGCTCGTGTTCCTGCGGAGCATCCGCGCGACGCTGATCGTCGCCCTGGCGATTCCGATCTCGGTGATCGGGACGTTCGTGGCCATGGTCGCCATGGGGCGGAACATCAACGTGATCTCGCTGGCCGGCCTCGCCTTCGCGGTCGGGCTGGTGGTCGACAATGCCATCGTGGTTTTGGAGAACATTGACCGCCACCGCAAGCTGGGCGAGCGGGCTGCGATCGCCGCCTATCGGGCCACGAAGGAAGTCTGGGGCGCGATCGTCGCCTCGACGCTCACCACCCTCGCCGTGTTCCTGCCCGTGATCTTCATGCAGGAGGAAGCGGGGCAACTGTTCAAGGATATCGCCCTGGCGGTGTGCGCCGCGGTGACGCTCAGCTTGATCGTGTCGGTGCTCGTCATCCCCACCGCGGCGAGCCGATTCCTGCGCGACCACAAGACAGGCGACCCCTCCCCCGACGCCCCTCGCCGGGCATGGAGCGGCGCGATGGCCGCGCCGCAGTCGGTCGTCGACGGGCTCACCCGCATGATCCACTGGCTGACCGGATCGTGGGTGCTGCGGCCGGTGATCGTGGTCGGGTTCGTGATCGGCACCCTGCTCGCCAGCGCCGCGCTGATGCCGCCGACCAGCTACCTCCCCCAGGGCAACCGCAATCTCGTGTTCGCGCTGCTGTTCCCCCCGCCGGGTTACAACACCGACTACTTCGAACACATCGGCAAGCGCGTGGATCGCGTACTCGCGCCCTACTGGTCGGTCGAGCCGACCGAGGAAGGGGCGAAGAAGCTCGAACCGGTGCGGTCGTTGAATCCGTGGACGGGGGAGAGGACGATGCTCGAGCCGGCCCCGATCGACAACTTCTTCTTCGTGGGCTTGAGCAACGGGCTGATGTTCATGGGGGCGACCAGCGCGTTCGACGATCGGGTCGATCCGATCGAAGCGCTGCTGAACAACGTGGCCGGCATGCAGCCGGGCGTGATCGGCTTCGCCCAGCAGCAGCCGCTGTTCCGCAGCGGCGGGTCGGCCGCCGGCGAGGGGATTCAGATCGAGATTTCCGGTCCCGAACTCAGCGAGGTGACCAAGGTCGCCGAGGCGTTGTTCGGCCAGGCCATGGCCCGCGACTGGCAGGCCACGCCCGACCCCGGCAACTTCAACCTGCCCCGGCACGAGGTGCAGGTCGTGATCGACCCCGTGCTCGCGTCGGACCTCAACATCACCAACACCGACCTCGCCACCGCGGTGCGGATGCTCGGCGACGGGGCCATCGTCGGGGAGTACTTCATCGGCGGGGACAGCATCGACCTCAAGATGATCAACAACTTCGACGACTACGAAGACGCAACGTTCATGGCCGACATTCCCATCGCCACGCCGAGCGGCCGGATCGTGCCGCTCGCCAGCGTGGCCGACATCCGGCGCACCACCGCCCCGCAACAGATCAACCGCATCGAGGAGCAGCGGTCGGTTTCCATCAACATTTCGGTCAGCGAGGAACTGCCCCTGGAAGTGGCGATGAACACGATCGAGAACGAGATGATTCAGCCCATGCGCGAGCGGGGCGTGATTCCGCCGTCCATCGAGACAAACGTCGCCGGCACCGCGGCTAAGCTGCGCGAGGTCAAGACCGCCCTGCTCGGGGAATGGACGGGCCTTAATCTGCACTCGCTGCAGTCGCTGTTTACGAGTCGCGCGTTCCTCGCCGTGCTGGTGACCTTCCTGCTCATGGCGGCGCTGTTCGAGAGCTGGCTCTATCCCGTGGTCATCATGGTCAGCGTGCCGCTGGCGACCGTGGGCGGATTCCTCGGCCTCGCGACCGTTCACACGATTCAGCCGGAGCAGCAACTCGACGTGGTCACCATGCTCGGGTTCATCATCCTCACCGGCATCGTGGTCAACAACGCCATCCTGCTGGTGCACCAGGCGCTGAACTTCATGCGTGGCATGGCGGAATCGCAAGTCGAAGGCAAGGCCGAGAAGCTCTCGCCGCGGGAGGCGATCGCCGAGTCGGTCCGCACCCGCACCCGGCCGATCGTCATGTCCACCATGACCAGCGTGGGCGGGATGCTGCCGCTGGTCGTCTTCCCTGGCTCGGGCAGCGAGCTCTATCGCGGCCTCGGTTCGGTGGTCGTGGGCGGGCTGATCGTCGCCTCGCTGTTCACGCTGATCCTCGTGCCCCTGCTGATGAGTCTGGTGCTCGACGCCCGCCGCCTCCTGTTCGGCGGCGAAGCCATCCACGCCGACGTCCTCGCGGACCTTGAGTAGCGCCGCAGGGCCGCCCGCACTGTGCGGACCGGGCAGATCACCACTTGGGCCATGCCCCTGCGCGGCGATCCCGGGTCGTGTCGACGCGTTGTTCGCGCGCCGCCTCCATGGCGGACCGTGAGCCGGCGCGGTGATGCGCCAGGTCCCACGCTTGCTACCGCAGCTTCACCGTGGCCAGCGCGATCGCGGCGAGCAGCGCGGAGATCAGCCAGAAACGCACCACGACCTGTTGCTCGGTCCAGCCGGAAAGGTGGAAGTGGTGATGGATCGGGGCGCAGCGAAAGAGGCGGGACCCGCGAGTTAATTTGAAGTAGCCGACCTGGAGGACGACGCTGAGCACTTCGGTCACGAGCACGCCGCCGATGATGATGAGCAGGATTTCCTGGCGGATGACCACGGCGATGAAGCCGATGAGCCCGCCGAGCGGCAGCGAGCCGGTGTCGCCCATGAACACCTGGGCGGGCGAGCAGTTGTACCAGAGAAATCCGAGACAGGCGCCGAGCGTCGCTCCGGCGACGATGGCCAGCTCATTGCTGCGGGGAATGAAGGGCATGAGCAGTGACGGGCCGTACTTCTCACTGCCCACGATCAGGCAGAGGACCATGAAGGCGAACGCGACGATGGCCATGATCCCGCTCGCCAGGCCGTCCATTCCGTCGGTCAGATTGACCGCATTGGACGAGCCGGCGATCACGAGCACGGCGAGGATGCCGAACGCCCAGGGCCCGAGGAAGATGAGCCCCTCGTTGAGCTCGCGGGTGCCGGGGCGGTAGGTCCGCTGGAACGGCAGGTTGAGCAGATGGGTCTGCTGGTTCTCCGAGCCGGTGTAGTGGATGAACAGGCCCAGGAGCAGCGCGATGCCGACCTGGAAAACGAACTTTTCCCAGGTGTGGAGCCCTTCCCGTGAACCGGGGGCGCGGCGGGCGCTGGTGAGCTTGAGCCAGTCGTCCACCCCGCCGAGCACGGCCAGCCACACCAGGCAGATCAACGCCATGTGGATGTAGAAGCTGGTCATGTCGGCCAGAAGCACCGTCGACAGGAAGATCGCCCCGGCGATGAGAATGCCGCCCATGGTCGGCGTGGCGGACTTGTTGCGGGTCAGGCGATTCAGATCGGCGTGGTAAAACTCCGGCGTGTCGCCGATCTTCTGCTTGATCAGCCAGCGGATGACCGGCTTGCCGCTGAGCAGCACGACGAAGAAACTGAAGACCACCGCAATGACGGCGCGAAACTCCGGCCACTGGAAGACCTGCAGGTACCGCCACAGCCCGGCGTCCAGGAGCCATTCATGCGTCGCTCGAATCAGGTTCCAGATCATATTGCGTCGCTCAACTGAAGCGGCGCTGGATCGCCGCCGCGATTC
>CAYFQS010000066.1:0-13342 GCA_964345245.1 uncultured Planctomycetaceae bacterium
AGAAGCAGAAGGAAGGCAAGAAGCGGATGAAGCGCGTCGGGTCGGTCGACATCCCGCAGAAGGCCTTCATGGCGGTGCTCGATCCGGGGGATTGAGTTTGAAATCACCGAAGACGCGGTGAGGGGGATCGAAGGCGGAGTGCGGGTCAAGCTGCGAAGGGCTTTTGCTCACGTCCGATCACATTGCTCACCTTGGGAGTTGCGACGATACGTTTCGCCTTGCGGTGGTGCATCCGGCGATTCACGAAACGTGTCAGGGGCTGATGACCTCGCGGCTCGAGGCCGCCCATCCGGGGGCGGTGACGCGGCCGGCCGACCGGCCGACCGGTGGACGGCGGACGTGATCGACCGGGCCCGACCGTAGTGGGCCCTGGCAAAGCGCGACCGCGATCCGCATGCGGCGCAGAAGCTCGCGTTCGTGCTCGGTTCGCTCACCCATCGCTCGGCTGACCGCCACACGAAGCCGATCACCCGCTGCTGGGGCGACGGCCCAAGTTGAAGAAGTACCTGATCGACAAGCATTTCTATAGCCGCGAGGACGAGCTGATCCGACTCGCCCGCGACATTCAGCGCCGCTCCACGGTGACGACGGAGCAGTTCGTGGAGGCCATGGAGGTGACGGACAAGAGCCGCAGCCGCTATGCACGCACGCTGAAGCGGGCGATTGAGTATCTCATCGCGGGGACGGAGCTGTTCGCCGGTGAGATCGGCATCGCCGAAGCGAAGCAACGCTTCGACGTGGGTGTGCCGGAGCTGTCCCTGCAGGAGTAGGGCGGCGTGGTAGGATGCGTCGGTGAATTTCCTCGCCCATCTTTATCTCGCCGACGACACGCCTGAGTCGATGATCGGCAACCTGCTGCCCGACTTCGTGCGGGGCCGGCTCCTCGCCGCCTACGAGCCCGGGGTCCAGGAAGGCATTCGGCGACACCGTCAGGTCGACGCCTTCACCGATACGCATCCCGTGTTCCTGCGATCGCGGCAGCGTGTGTTTTCGCGCTTCGGCCGATATGCGGGGATCCTCGTGGACATCTTCTACGACCACGTGCTGGCGGTGGAGTGGTCGCGATACTGCGCCGAGCCGTACGAGCCGTTCAGCGCGAAGTGCTACGACCTGATCGCGAGCCGACCGGACCTGATCGCCGGGCCGGCGGAGCAGCCGCTTCGGTCGCTCATCGCGCACGACTGGTTGCAGTCGTACCGCTCGCCGGCCGGGATTCGTTTTACGCTGGACCGGTTGTCGGCGCGATTGAGTCGGCGGTTCCGACGCGAGGTCGTCCTGGGGCCGGCGGCGACTCTGCTCGCCGCGGAATACGCGGCGTTCGCCGCTGACTTCGACCGGTTCTTCCCCGAGTTGATCCGTCACGCCGGCGGCCCGGAGCGTCGACCGTCGCCGGACGCTATTTCTTGAACATCGCGTCCGCGACGCCGTTCGCGGCGATCCCCGCCGCGTCGAAGGGCACTTTGGCCGATTCCATGGCCACGTGCCGGGAGACGTCGATGGGGATCGAAATCAGGCCTTGGGCCACCGAGGCGCAACCGCTCGCGGTGGTGAGCACCCAGAGCATGAGCAGCATCGCCGCGATGCGTTTGAGCGGGTGGATGCGACGTCCTTGCATAACGAATCCTTTGCCGAGATCTTCCATGTGCGAGGTGCACGTGCCGATATAACCGCGGCCGACGCAACCGCCGGCGGTGGATTTTCTTCACCGCTTTGCCCAATCCGCATCATCCCGACTTCCGACGACGGATATGGCGTACAATGGCGGGATGCTCGCCGATCTGCCCGTCCCCGAGCTGCCCCGAATCGAATCCGCGGAGGAACGTAACGCGGCGATCCGTCGCGCGTGCGAGCGGCAGTCCGACTTCGCCCACTGCGATGTGATCGGCCACAGTGAGGAAGGCCGGCCGATTCTCGGCGTCGTGCTCGGGCACGGCCCGTGCGCGATCAGTCTCATCGCGGGCGCCCATGCCGACGAACCGATCGGGCCGATGACGTTGCGGCTCATGGTCACGCAGATGCTGGAAAAACCCGAGGTTTACCAGCGGCTGCTGCACCGCTGCTGCTTCGTCATTGTCCCGCACGTGAATCCGGACGGCGAGGCGGCCAACCGCCCGTGGATCGATCATTGGCCGGACCCGGTGGCGTATCTCAGGCACGTTCAGCGCGAGAAGCCGGGACGGGATATCGAGTTCGGTTATCCCGACCTGCGGATTGAGAACCATCACGTCGCATCGTTTCTCGACGGCCACGGCCCGATGGCGATGCACGCGAGCTTGCACGGCATGGCCGCGGCGGAGGGCGGACAACTGCTCATCGAACGTCACTGGATCGACCGGACACGCGAGCTTCGGCGGGCGTTCGGCCGGACGATGACCGCCGCCGGCATGCCCATGATGGACTGGGACCGTGCCGGGGAGAAGGGATTCTGGTACATCTCGCCCGGTTTCATGACCACGCCGGAAGGCGCCGCCATGCGCGAGCATTTCCGTCGGGAGGGCGATGATGAGACGGCCAAGCTCTTCCGCGACAGTTCGATGGAGTACGTGCGCCGACTCGGCGGCGATCCGCTTTGCCTCGTGACCGAATTGCCGCTGTTTCTGCTGACGAAGAAGGTCGCCGCCGGCGAGCCGGGCCTGCCCGCGACCTTCCTTGCCTTGCGGCGAGTGCTCCCCGAGATCAAACGGACCGCGGAAGAGGGCAAGTCGGTCGACGCGGACCTCCGTCGCTTCGGCGTCGAGCCGGTCGATGGCGCTACCCTGGTGCGGCTGCAACTGACCGGCATCGCGCTGGGGATGGCGGGGTCATGTGCGTGAAAAAATCGGATGCCGGCGCGCGGCCCGATTTACCCGCCGTACTCGGCGGGTTCGGGGATGTCGAGGTGGTCGTCGATCAGGCCGACGACGCGGTCGATGAGGTCCTTCGCCTGGTGGCCCGGCCCGTTGTAGTTGTTGATGATGATGCTGAACGCGGCCCCACCGCCGTCGTGCAGGATGTAGCCGCTCATCGCCGCCACGCCCTGGATGCGGCCGGTCTTGGCGAAGAGTTGACCGTCAAGGTTCACGCGCCGGAACCGCCGCGCGAGCGTGCCCTCGCCCGGCGTGGCGAGTGATCGGATGTAGATCGGGCCAAGTTGCTGATCCCCGTACATCTCGGTCAGGACGGCGACAATGGTCCGCGGCGTGACTCGATTGTCCCGGCTCAAACCGGAACCGTCGCTCACCGCGACGTGAGCCGCCTCGGGCCCGATTCGGCGGGAGAGGAACAGTCGCACCGCCGCCGCGCCGTTCGACCAACTGCCCGGCTGGCCGGTCACCGCGTGGCCGATCCGCTTGATCAACGCCTCGGCGAAGAGGTTCTGCGAAGAACGATTGCACCGCGTGATCACGGTCGGCAGCGGGCTCTGGACCACGGCGAGCACCTGGCCCGCCGGTCGCGGACGCTGGTCTTCCGGTCGCTCGACCTCGCCCACCTGCACGCCGGTCGCAAGCAGGCGATCCCGGAGCAGATGCCCCAGCAGCATCGGGGGATCGTGCACGGTGACGTGGATCGGCTCGATGAAGCGATGCTTCACTTCGCCGTAAAGCGTAATGTCGTTGGTCCCCGGCTTGCGGTCGGCCCAGAACCGGTTACGGTCCCCCGACTTCGCGAGGTTCGTGATCCGGACCGGCGGGTCGATGGGCATGAAGCGAAATCGCGGGGCCTCGCCGCGACCCGTCGGCGTGGCGTAGATGTCCAGGCAGTTGTCGTTGACGTTCAGACCCGCCACTTCCGCCGCGTACCACTTGTGCAGGTCGCCCGGCTCCCACGACTCGTGCGTCCATTGCCGGTCGAACACGCGGTCGTCGATGATCAGCCGCTCGAGGCGCTTGATGCCGGCCTTACCGACCACCCGCACCCAGGTCTGCAGCAGGTTCTCCACCGTCATGTCGAGTTCGGCGAGCAGGTTGGGATCGCCGAAGGCGGGGTCGCCGTCGCCGCGGAGGATCAGGTTCCTGCCGTCGTGAAGGAGGCGGGTCTTGAACACGAAGTCGGGCCCGAGCAGGTCGAGCGCCGCGGCGCTCGTGATGAGCTTCATGTTGCTGGCCGGAATGAGTGAGGCGTCCGGCTCGACGGCGGCGAGGACGGAGTCATCGCTGAGGTCGACGACGAACACGCCACACGTCGCCCCCTGGAGCCTGCCGCTGGTGACCACGGATTCGATGGAGCCGTCAAGCCCCCCGGCCGCCGCATGCGAACCGGCCAGCGACAGCGCAACGGCGGCCGCAAGCCCGACAAGATTTCGTTTCAGCGGCGAATACGGTGGATGATTCATAACTCCCTTGATTCGCTCCGGTTTAAGGCGAATGATCGGTTCACTACCGGTGTATCGGCCCGCGACGACGACCCGCTTGAAGGAACCGGTCTCACGACCGAACAGGCCCGCTGGGGCGCTCTGCCACTCGACTTCCCGACGGCTGGCCCCATGGATACACGTCTCGGACCTGCCCGGTTCGCGCTTTTCTTATGCCGCGTCGCGGAAGCGCGATGGGCGCTCCGTACGGAATCGCAGCGAGCCGTGCGTCAGCGCTTCGCGGCGACGTTCACGCTGCCGCGTGCCCATCTCACGCCGCATCTCGACGATCAGCGCGCTCCAGCTCGCGGCCGGGCGGGGAGCGAACGGATCGTCTTCGTTAAGGTCTCGCCATGGACGATACGGGCGTTTGATCAACCTCGGTGCCTCCTGGTTCCTTTGGATTGATCGGTCGGGCCGGGGGTTCACTTGACGGCCGACGCGTCGATGAGCAGCGCCACCCCGAGGTTGATCGCGTTGAACACCGCGTGCAGGGCGATGGGGGCCCAAAGCGACCGGGAGCGCTCATAGAGCCAACCCAGCCCGACCGCGAGGACGAACAGGGCCGGGAGAGCGTGCGGGGCGACCACACTGTGCACGAAGGCGAACAGGGCGGAGACAATCAGGATCGCGGGCCATCGGCCGACCAGCCCGGACTGCACAAGGGCGGTCTGCATCATGCCGCGGAAGACCGTTTCCTCGATCACCGACGCCAGCACGACGGCCGAGATGATCATGCCCACGCGGGTCGGTCCCCACGGGGCGGCGTAAAACGCTTCCAGGGCCTTGTGAGCGAGCACCGGCGTGGGCAGGTCGAGGATGTTGAACGCCAGCCAGCCCGAGACCTGCATGGTGCAGAAGGTCAGCGGAATGGCCAGGAGGATCGCGGCCGACGTCCGCAGAGCGGTCGCGCCCGGCCGGGGACAGCCAAACCCGAACGTCCGCAGCCCGCCTTTCACCACGGCGGTCACGCGGACCACGAGATAGATCAGCACCGGCGCCGCGCCGACCTGGGCGGCGAGCATCGAGGCGAGCGTGGCCTGCGGCTCCTCGGCGGTCACCAGGCCGGCGTCCTGCATGCGGGCGACGATGGTTGCCACCAGCGCCGGGCCGAGCAGCAGAAGCCCGACGGTCGCGAGCAGGTCGCCCCAACCGAGTTCGCCGTCACGGGGCGGGGCATCTTCGAAGGCCCGCCGCGACAGCACGCCGAAGGCCACGAGGACGAGCACGATCCCGGCGCCGATGGTGAAGGCGACGGCGGCCATGCCGTGGCTGACCTGCGCCGCCTGTTGCAGCGCGGTCCCGCCGTCCTCCCCCGAGGTTTGAGCGATCCACAAGGGGCTCATACACTTCACCGCTGGCCAGTGGAGAAAACGAAGTGCCGAACTTACTCGACCGCATTGTGGAGCACAAACGGGAGGAGGTGGACCGGGCGAAAGCCGCGGTGCCGCTGGAGGAGATGCGCCGGCGGGCGGCGGCAACCGTCCGGCCCCGCAACTTTTTCCAGGCCGTCACCCGCCGCGGGTCACGCATGAACGTGATCGCCGAAGTCAAACGCGCCTCGCCTTCGGCCGGTGTCATTCGCGAGGACTTCGACCCTGTGGCCATCGCCCGGGCCTACGCCGACGCCGGGGCCGCCGCGATCAGTTGCCTGACCGACGCGCATTTCTTTCAGGGCTCGCTCGACTATATCGCCCGGATCAAGGACGCGGTGTCCCTGCCCGTGCTCCGTAAAGATTTCATCATCGATGCGTGGCAGGTCTACGAAGCCCGCGCGGCCGGGGCCGACGCGGTGCTGCTCATCGCCGAATGCCTGAACGAGGCCGAAATCGTTGACCTGCTCATCCTCGCCACGGAGCTGAAGCTGACCGTGCTGCTCGAAGCCCACGAGATGGAGAATCTGCTCAAGGTGCGGCCGCACGTCGGGTTCCCGCATCGCCGGTACTGCCTGCTCGGGATCAACAACCGCGACCTGGGGACCATGACCACCGATCTCGGGCACACGCTGCGGCTGATCGACATGGTCGAAGACCCGAAGATTCTGGTCAGCGAGTCCGGCATTCGGACATACGACGACATTCAGCGTCTGTGGAAGGCGGGCGTGGGGGCGGTGCTCGTCGGCGAACATCTCATGCGTGAGCCCGACCCGGGGCAGGCCCTCCGCGAACTACTGGGTGGATGAATGTACAGCCGGCCCATCTCGGGCTGGTATTTACGATTTTGGGAAACTGGTGGGATGGACAAGCAAGACCGGCTGTGCCCGGGGGCTGCTTGCCCGTCGATCCTCGGCGGATCAAACGCAATCGGCGAGCCCCCTCACGCCTCGACGTCAATGTGCGGCGGGGCGGAATCGTCGTTGTCAAGTTCGTCGATGCGCTTCTTGCGTTCCTGCTGATCCCGGCGTTCGTCGGGATCGACCCGTTCACGCTCACCGTCCGTTTGATAAGCGTCCTCGACCTCGTGAATGTGCTGGTCGAGCAGGGCCCGCATTCTGGCCGCCTTCTCGTCGTTGGCGGCCTTATTGGCGTTCTGGACCTTGGCCACCTGATTCTGTTGTAACGCGGCCTGGTTTACACTGCCCGCGATTCCATTGGCGATGGAGCTCATGGCTCGCTCCTTCCGCATCGCTCGAAATCGCTCTCCTCCATAAGCTATATCGGCAGAATCGCCGATCCGCTTCAGATTCCCTGACGCGCCGACAAGCGCGGAGGCGGTCAGACGCTGAGAACGACATCGAGGGAGGCGAGGGCCGGGCAAGCAGGTATCGCCGATTCGTCCTGTTGGCCGGCCGGAATTCCGCCGCGCATCACGGCCGCTATCGACTTGCCCCCGCCCCGGCTTCGTTGACCTTCACCACCGCGAGGGTCATGTCGTCGGGGCGTTTGTTGAGCCCGGCGAAGCGGCGGACTTCCCAGAGCACGTGTTGAGCGATGCGCTGGGCGGATTCGTGGCTCATGTCGCGGACGGCCTTGCGGAGGCGGTCGCGGGCGAACTTCTCGCCGTTGAAGTTCGTCGCATCGGTCACGCCGTCGGTGTGGACCACGAGGATATCGCCCGCCTGCAGGTCGACCAGGCCCTTGTCGTAGGGCTGGCGATCGTCGATGCCGAGGACCATCCCGCCCACTTCGAGTTGCTGGAAGCTGTCGCCGCGGAGCAGCAGGGCGGGTTCGTGTCCAGCCGAGCAGTAGGTCAGCCGCATGGTCGCCGGGTCGAGAGCGCCGTAGAACACGGTGGCGAACTCGTTGTCCCGGGTGTCGTGGGCGAGGGCGGCGTTGACCTTCATCATGATCTCGTCCAGGTCGTAAACGTCCTCGGCATGGGCGCGGATGCCGGCCCGGACGGAGGCCATGAGCAGACTCGCGGCGAGCCCTTTGCCGACCACGTCGCCCACGACCACGCCCACGCTCTTTTCGAGGGGGATGAAGTCGTAGAAGTCGCCGCCGAGTTCGAAGCAGGGATCGTACGCCCCGGCGAAATCGAAGGGGGCCATGATCGGCGCCCGCACGGGCAGCAACCGCCGCTGCACGTCGGCGGCGAGCTGGACCTGCCGCTGCACGCGCTGGGCGGCTTCCTGCTCGGCGTGAAGCTGGGCGTTACGGATCGCCCCGGCGGCGAGCTGCGAGAGGGCGAGCAGCAGTTCCTGGTCGCGGTCGGTGAAGTTCCGCGGCTCGCCGGTATAGACGCGCATGACGCCGACCGGCCGACCGCGATACACCATCCCCGCGCAGAGGATCGAGCTGAGCCCCTCCCGCCTCGCGTCGGCGGGATAGAGCACGCGCGGGTCGTTGCCCATATCGCGGACGTAGACGACCTTTCCCTCCAACGCTTCGCGGTCGAGCGGGTTTCGCTCGAGCCGGATCGGCCCCTTGTCGAGGTAGCGCTGGGAGAGGTTGTACACCGCCTGGGGAATCAGTTCCTGTTCATCCTCACTGAGCAGTCGGATCGAAGACGCCTTGGCCCCGAACACCGCGGCGATCGACTGGGCCAGCGTCTGGAGCACCGACGACAACTCGCGCTGGCCGGCGAGCAGGCGGGAGAGCTGGTACAGCGTGGTCGTCTCCTCCACGCGCTGGCGCAGTTCAATCTCCTGCTGGCAGATCTGGGCGATGGCGTCAGTGATCAGGTACAGAAACTGCGTCGCCTCGGTGCGCCGATCCTCGGCCGTGTCGACCGCGGCGGCGGCGAAGTCTTCGAGCTGCTTCGGATCGATTCCGAAGCGATCCCCCAGCGAACGCCAGGCCGCTCGCGGATCGTCGCAATAGGGGGGGATCTTCTGGCCCGTCATCGCCATCGCCCCGAGCGACTGACCGGCGACGACGATGGGAATTCGCTGCTGCTCGCCGTTGATCTCGTCGAGAGTCCGCTCGATGGCGGAAACGCGTTGCGACAACCGCTCGCAATCGCTTTCCCGCGTAAGCGGTTTGTCGTTGTCGTCCAGGATGAGCAGCTCGTAGCCGGTGACGGTGGTGAACGCGTCCTGGATTTCCTGGAGGGTTTCGGCCCCAAGGACGTCGATCAAGGCGAACCTCGGGCGCATTGACATGGCCGAGGATTCAGGGCGCGTGGCCACGCCCCCGGCGGGGGAGGGAGAAGGCGCGGGTGAGTTCACGGCGAGGTCGGACCTTCCTGGTCGGGAGGCGAGGCGGAGTCCTTGTCCACCCAGATTCGACGCACCAGCGGCAGCAACGCGTCGCGCCGGCTCCGCTCGCTCCATTGATCAAGCGCTTCGCGCAGCACGACCTGGTCGCCCTGCTGATAGGCAATATAAGCCAGCAGCAGCGCGGGCTCGGGCTGGTCGTAACGTTCCGTCTGGGTGCGATACTTGTCCTTCAGTTCGATCAGACGCTGGGTGTCCGGCAGCACGGGCGGCGCGTAGCGAGCGGCGATCAGCTCCGGATGGTTCTGCAGCAGCGTTCGCAAGTGGTAACTGGTGGACATCGACATGCCGGCCCCGAGCTGGGCGTGCATGCGGCCCACGAGGGCGAGCGGATGCCCCGGCTGCAGGCCGAGGGCGAGCTGGTACGCGTGCTCGGCATCGAGATACCTGCCATCCGACATGTACTGCTCGGCCTTGGCCATCACCTGGCTCAACCGCGATTCCCGCTCCCTGGTGAAGCTGCTCAGCGGCGCCACGGAGTAATCCAGCCGGTCGATGATCGCCTCGACGAGCGCGTCCGTCGTCTCGGCGTCGGGGGCGAACCGTTCGAGTTCGGATTCGGCCGTCTCCTCTTCGGTGGCCAGCTTCTGGCGGTACGCATTCGCCTTATCCTGGGCTTCGGCGAGCAGTGCCGCGGCGCGCTTCGCCTCGGCCTCCAGTGCGTCCAGTGGCTGGCCGTCCTCTTCCTGATCCTCCGCCTCGGCGGCAGCGCCTTCCCGCTCATCGGCCGGCACGGTCAACTGGTCGGCCGGCACGTGCTCACGACGACTGATCTGGCCCAGCAGATCGAGGTAGACATCCTGGCCAGGCGCGGCCTGGCGCGAGCCCTGCCTGTGCTGGCTCATCACCTCGTCAATTGCAGCGATGCGTTCGGCGAGGTCGGCCCGGAGGCGAGTCGACCGCGTCGTATCCAACCGGCCTTCCAAGCGGTCGGCCAGCAGCTTCGCCGCATTCGGCCGACGCCCGCGCATGGGTCCTCGGCGGAACCGATCGAGCGCCGCGGTGTCGTCGTCGCCCGTTTCATCGCTATCGTCGTCCAGCGGTACGGCCAGCGGGTGGTCCCGCTCGGCGCGGTCCGCGTCTTCCTCAGTGCCTGCCTCGGCCTCAGGAACGGCGTACGGCCGCAACGGCTCGGTCAGGCCCGGCGTGGGCGATCGCACCTCCCGGCTCTGCATGCCCAGCAGCGGGCTCGCGGTCACCTCCAGCAGCCGACCCTCGGCATTCTGGGCCAGCCCGAGCCGCCGACGGGCCCGGGACCGCGCATCGGCTTCAATGCGGGCTTCAAGCGGTTGGCGATGGACCTGCAGCGACGTGTTCGTGTCCAGCGTGTTGACAGGCGCCCCGGAGGTGCCGCGGCCGCTGGTCACGTCCCCGGCCGAAACGACCGCTCCTGAGCCGTAAATGATCGGTTGGCGGCTCCGGTCCGGCTGACCGTTGTAGGGGCCGACGCCGTAGTCGGGCACCTGAGTCTGGTTCGGGTAGCTGATCGTGCGGAACCGGTCGAGTTCGCGGGACCCGAGGTCACCGGAGAACTCACCGGCCGCGCGGTAGCCGATGTTGCCGCGGAACCCGGCGAGGCCGGGCACGTTGCCGGTTACGATGGCGTCGGCGTGGGCGCCGGGGCGTCCGGTGGCGCCCTGCCGGTTCACCCCGCCGGAGCCCTGGCGGAGGTTGTTATCCAGCGCCCGCCCGTCGCCAAGCTGGTATTGTGCGGCGGCGGGCCCGGTCAGGGCCAGCCACACGAGCATTGCTGCGGCGTAACGCATATCTCACTTCCTTCACGATCGTTCGCCTCGTGAGGCATTATAGTCCATCGTCCAACCTTCTGTACCCCGCTCGACCGGATTGTGTGCGTCCTCAGCGCAGCACAGCGGGGCGTGCTGCCCTCCAACACGCCCCGCTGATCGGTACTTATGGTATGCCGGTCGCGACCGACTATCCGGTCCGTCGGGGCTGGGGCGTCTCGGATTTCACCAGAAATTCAAGTTCCAGAAACCGGGCCACGTAGTCGATGATGCTCATCGCCTCGGGAATGTCCGGGTTGCTGGTCGGGCCCTGGGGCTCAAATCGCATGCCCTTGAAACGCTCGACGGCTTCGGCCAGCGGCAAACCGTACTGCAGCGAAATGCTCAGGGCGCGGCAGAAGCCCTGCACCAGGCCGCTGAGCGTCGAGCCCTCCTTGGCGATCTTGATGAACACCTCGCCGGGCATGCCGTCTTCGAACAGCCCGATGGTGAGATAACCTTCAAAGTTCGCGACGCTGAACTTGTGCGTCAGCGATTCGCGGGTCCGCGGCAGGTGGATGCGTTGGGCAAGGATCATGACAACTTCCGGTCGGTCTTGGCGGCGCATTCGGCCGCCGGGTGACTGCTTCTCGGGCACGGCCATCACGGATATCGGCCGGGTGCGGGGAAAAGCTTCATAAATGCCGCGCCCCTGGGGGCGAGGTGCTACGCAGATCCAGCAAGGTCGAGTTGGATGATCAGCGGCTCGCCGAGATCGGGCCAGTCATCATCCGGCGGGCCGGCTTCGAAAGGAGCGAAGGCCCGTTCCAGTCGGCGGTTGAGTTCGACGAGGTCAAGGCCCATGTAGGTGTCGGACGGCAGGGCGGCCGCGGTGGCGGCGAGTCGATTCCGCGCCCGCCGCGACAGCTTGATCACGCCCCGATAGTGGTGCGTGTGCCACTTGACCATCGCCGCGGTCATCTGGATCAGGCCGTACAGAAACTGGTGCTGCACCACGTCGCGGTCGGCGAGGTGCCACAGGCCTTCCCATTGTTCGTGGGCTTCCCACCAGTAGGCGTGGTTGAACAGATCGACGGCGTAGAGATAGGACGGCTGCTCCGCCCACCGCTGGGGTGGCAGGATGGGTTCGGTTTCCGGCGCGTCGCGCATGTGTCCGCCTTCGCCCTTGATCGGGTGGGGCCAGGCCCCGCCGGGCACAAAGCGATAGGGCGGCAGCGGCCTGTCGGTGTACCGCGGGGGATCGGGCACGAGCGGTCGAGGCGCCACTTTGACGCGCGGTCGGGTTTCGGACGGCGGCGTGGACACGCGGGATGGTAGGCGCGATAAAATACCACGCCATGAGCGCGGCAACGCAACAACTCGAAGCGGACATCCGCGCCGGTCGTTTGCGGCAAGGCATGAGTTTCCAGCAGAAGTGCTGGGCGTTGACTGCACGGATCCCCGCCGGTTCCGTGGCGACTTACGGCGACATCGCCGCCAGGCTCGGCGGCCGGGCGTACCGGGCGGTGGGGGCGGCGATGAATGCCAATCCCTACGCTCCCGCCGTGCCGTGCCATCGGGTGGTCGGCGGTGACGGCGGGTTGACCGGCTTTGCCGGCGGGCTGCGGAACAAACGCCGCATGCTCGCGGACGAAGGCGTCGGCTTCCACGGGCGGCGCGTCGATCTTGCGCGTCACCGTGTCCGGCTCTGACGCAGCGCCGCGGGGCGAGTATGATTTCCCGCCATGACCGGCCAAGCCGATTCACTTGACCTGCGCCTGCTGGGCCGACTCCTCGAAAGGCGCGAGTTCCGCAGCATCTCCGAGTTGGCGCGTGAATGCGAAACCAGCTTCGACGAGATCGGTCGGCGGATTCAAGCTTTCATCTCGGCCGGCTGCGAGATCGAGCGACATCCGCAGCAGGGGGTGCGGCTCCTGCAGACGTCGCTGTCGTGCTGGGCCGACTACCTGGAACCGCGACACCCCGGCGGCATCGGTCGTCGCACGCTTGTCTACCAGCGCACGGGCAGCACGCAGGACGCGGCGAAGCATCTTGTGACCGGGCATGCGGCGCCGAGCGACCTCGACGGCACGCTGGTGGTGGCCGATCAGCAGACCGCGGGGCGCGGGCGGCTTGGCCGGCGGTGGTTCTCGCCGCCCGGTGCGTCGCTGCTGTTCACCGCCGTTCTCTCTGGAACACCGATCACCGTCGATCGGCTCTGCCTGGGCTCATGTCTCGCCATCGCTGAGACCGTCGAACGACTGACCGGCGCGACGGTCCGGATTCGCTGGCCGAACGACGTGATGCTTGACGGGCGCAAACTTGCCGGCATTCTCGTGGAAACCGTGAACGGCGCGGCACTCCTGGGCGTCGGGCTCAACGTGCATCTGCCCCGTCGCGATCTGCCGGATGACATTCGCCGGATCAGTACCGATCTCGCATCGACGAGTGCGTCGGTCGATCGGCTGCACCTGCTCGACCAACTGATCATGGCATTCGATTCGGTGCTGACCGGGAGGCCGGACGATCAATTGGCCGGCGCTTGGCGGCAGCGCTCCTCGCTCATCGAGCAGCGGCTGACGGTCGAGGTCGGCAATCAACGGCTGACCGGCCGGGTGATCGACGTCGATC
>CAYFQS010000067.1:0-8277 GCA_964345245.1 uncultured Planctomycetaceae bacterium
TCAGGGCGGATAACCGGGGCGGGAGTCTGTTCAGGAGGGAAACAGGTCGAGCCCACGGTGTCCCATGTCGCGAGGACACACAGTGAAACTCGACAGGCAGGTCTTCCGGCTTGGGGCGTGCTCCCGTCCGCCTTCCCGCCCGGCCCGTTGCAGGCCCGGCAGTGGCGTGGTGGACGGGACGCTGGTGAGCATCGGCTCACCGCCCTTCACGGCGGCGCGTCCGCGGTGGATTCCCCGACCATTCCGATGGCCGGGCTACCACACTTCCCTTTTCACCGTCGCGATTCATTCCATCCAATCGCGGCGGCACCTGTCGAACGGCCCCAAGTACATCGAACGCCTTCCAGCTTGTCAACCCCTTTCCGGTCCTCCAGCAAGAAATTCTGGGGCCGGGCGATGTCCGCCCGCTCCGACCGCATCGACGAATACGGGTACAATCGCCTCCATGGCTGAGAACTCCGATCAGAAGACGCTTTACATCATCGACGGCCACGCGCAGATTTTCCGGGCTTATCACGCGATCTCTTCGCTGTCTTCGCCGGTGACCAAGGAGCCGACCAACGCCACCTTCGGGTTTGTCGGCATGCTGCTCAAGCTCTGGCGGGAGCAGCGGCCGGACTACGTCGTCATGGCCCTCGACGTCAGCGGCGAGAAGGAAACCTTCCGCAGCGAGCTCTATCCCGACTACAAGGCCAACCGTGAAGCCCCGCCGGAAGACCTGCATCCGCAGGTTCAGCGCATTGTTGAGATCTGCCGGGTCATGGGCATCCCGGTGCTCGGCACGGCGGGCTTCGAGGCCGACGATGTCATCGCCACGCTGTGCGAGGAGTTCGCCGATCGCGAGGATCTGCGGCTCCGCCTCGTTTCCAGGGACAAAGACCTGCAGCAGCTTCTCGGCGAGCGCGTCGAGATGTTCGACATCCACAAGGACGAGACGATCGACCTCGCGCGGCTCAAGGAGAAGACCGGCATCACGCCCGAGCAGGTCGTCGACATGCTCGCCCTCATGGGTGACACCGTGGACAACATTCCCGGCCTGCCCGGCGTCGGGCCGAAGACCGCGGCCAAGTGGATTGACAAGTACGGCTCCATCGAAGGGCTCTACGACAACCTCGACGCCGTCACGCCCAAGCAGCGCGAGAAGCTCGACGGCGACGAGGTGCGCGAGCGGCTGAAACGCAACCGCGAGCTTGTCGAGCTCCGCCGCGATGTGCCGGTCGAGTTCGAACTCGATGACGCGAAGGTTCGCCCGCTGCCCGTTGATCGGCTTCGGACGATCTTCAAGCAGCTCGGCTTCGGCCGGCACCTCGCCGATCTCGAAGAACTCGGCGGCGAGTCGGCCCCCGGCGAGTCGGCCCCCGGCGAGGCGGCGCAGGCGGACGCCGGCCCCGCGGCGGTGTCGGACGACGTGGCCGACGGGCTCTTCGCCCATTTCGATGAAATGCCCGCCGCCCCGACCGCCGCGGCCAGTGGCGGCGGCGATTACGCCGCCGTGACCAGCGCTGAGGCGGTGGCCGAGCTCGTCAACGACATCCGCGAAGCCGTCGACGGCGGGGCGGGGCCTTCGGGCGATACCGAGACCACGTCGAGCGACGCGATGCAGGCCGAGCTTTGCGGGGTCTCGCTGGCGTGGAAGACCGGCCACGGCGTGTACGTGCCCGTGCTCGCCCCGGACGGCGAGGAGCAGCTCGACGCCGCCGCCGTCCTCGACGCCCTCCGGCCCCTCCTCGAAGCTCCCGACGTCCCCAAGGTCGGGCAGAACCTCAAGTACGACCTCAACGTGCTGCGTCGGGCCGGCGTCGAGCTGCGCGGCATCGCCTTCGACACGATGGTCGCCAGCTACGTCCTCGACGCGACGCGCAATTCGCACAAGCTCGACAACCTCGCCCTCGCCCATCTGCAGTACGAAATGGTGCCGCTGACCGACCTGATCGGCACGGGCAAGGACCAGATCACGTTCAACCGCGTGCCGCTGGACCGGGCCGCGCCTTACGCCGCCGAGGACGCCGACATCGTCCTCCGTCTTCGCCAGATGTTTCAGCCGCAGCTCAAGGCCATGGGGCTCACCGACTTGCTGGAACAGCTCGAGATGCCGTTGGTCGAAGTCCTCGCGGAACTGGAGTACAACGGCATTTGCATCGATCCCGACGAGCTCGACCGCCAGGCCGAGGCCATGGAGCAGCGCGTCGTCGAGCTGCGCCGCCGCATCGTCGAAACCGCGGGCGTGGACTTCAGCCCGGACTCGCCCAGACAGCTCGCCGAGGTGCTCTTCGGCGAACTCGGCTGCAAGGTGATCCGCCGGGGCAAGACCGGCCCGTCCACCGATTCCGAAGTCCTCCAGCGCGTCGCCGACGAACAAAACCAGCCCGGCGCCGATGTCGCCCGGCTCGTGCTCGAATACCGCGAACTCACCAAGCTCGTCGGGACGTACCTCTCCCGGCTCAAGGACTACATCCACCCCGAGACCGGCCGCATCCACGCCTCATTCAACCAGACCGGCACCGCGACCGGCCGGCTGTCCAGCAACGAGCCGAACCTGCAGAACATCCCGATCCGCACCGACCTCGGCCGGCAGATTCGCAAGGCCTTCGTCGCGCCGGAGGATCACGTGCTGCTTGCGGCCGACTACTCCCAGATCGAGCTGCGCCTGCTCGCCCACCTCTCCGGCGACGAGGGGCTGATCGACGCCTTCCAGGCTGACGAAGACATTCACACCGCCGTCGCCGCCGAGGTGTTCGGCGTCGCACCGGACGAGGTCACCGGCGAACAGCGCGGCTCGGCGAAGATGGTCAACTTCGGCATCGTCTACGGCATCACGCCCTGGGGTCTCGCCCGCCGGCTCGGCCCCGGCGTCGCCCCGCCCGGCGAAGACCCCGTCGACTACGCCAAGCGGATCATCGACAACTACAAGCGGCGATACCCGAAGATCGACGCGTTCCTCGACCGCTGCGTCGAGCAGGCCCGGACCCGGGGCTACGTCGAGACGATCTGCAAGCGCCGCCGGCTGATCCCGGAGATCAACTCGCAGCGGGGCAACGTGATGCAACTCGGTCGGCGAATGGCGATCAACACCGCCGTCCAGGGCAGTGCCGCCGATCTGATCAAGACCGCGATGGTGCAGCTCCACCGACGCATCCGGGCCGAGGATCGGCCGATGAAGATGCTGCTGCAGATTCACGACGAGTTGGTTGTCGAGACGCCGCAGTCGCAGGCCGATGAAGAAGCGGCGGTGCTGGTGGAGACGATGACCGGGGCGATGGACCTGAGCGTGCCGTTGAAGGTCGAACTCGCCCGGGGCCGGAACTGGTACGACGCGAAGTAACGCCCCGGCCCGCCTCGCTTCAGCGAGTGCGGGTTCTGTCAACGATACAGCCCTGTCGTGGTCACGCGGCTGGGTATCGCCCGGGTTCGGCGGTTCAAGTCGGCAGCATGAGCTCAGACGCGCCAGCTCCCGGAGGCATGGCGCCTGGTGAGTCCGCCCGCCTCTGCAAATACACCGCAGACGGCGTGAACACATTCAATCAAATCAGGCGTGCGGAATCGATCATCGAATCTTCCGGCTATGCATGTCGCTGACTCACCGATAAGGCCCGCGTTCGGTGAGGCGATCCCGCAGGCGTTGATGCAGGTCCGCCGCGTCATCGTGCCGGCCCTCGAATTGATTATGTTGTTCGAGCGGGTCCGTGGCCATGTCATAAAACTCGGTCACGTCGTTGTCGGTGATGATGAGCTTACGTTCGCGCGTGCGGACGGCCTGGTAGCGGCCGGTGCGCATGTCTGCTTCCACGGTGACCACGCACGAACGATGCTCCTGCTGCGTACCATCCAGCGTCCCCGCGAAGGAGCAGGCGTCGAGCCCGGGCTGGGCGGGCAGATCGGCGAGGTCGCCGAGGGTTGGATTGAGGTCGATCAGTTCCACCAGGGCGTCGCTCGTGCCCTGGGCGATGCCGGGGCCGCGCATGATCAGCGGTACGCGCCACGAAGGTTCGTACGCAGTGTGTTTGATCCACAACCGACGATCGCCGGCCATTTCTCCGTGGTCGGAGCAGAAGACGACGATGGTGCGATCGGCCTGACCGCTATGGTCCAGGGCGTCGAGGATGCGGCCGACCTGTGCGTCGATCGTGGTGATCTTCGCCGCGTACTGTCGCCGGGCTTCCTGCACCTGGGCGTCGATCGGCGGGTCTTCGACCTCGCGGATCCGGCGGAACGCCTTGACCCGTTGTGGTTCGGCGCCTTCCGGCATCGGCTGGGGGGGCGGAATCCGCGCCTCCCGATACATCCGGCCGAACGCGCCAGGCGGATCGAAAGGATCGTGCGGCCCCTGGAAACTGACAAACATGAACCATGGATAGTCACGCTCGATTCCCTCGATGCGCTCGATGGCCCGGTCGGCCACGAACACATCCTGGTGATGGGCGTCGGGCAGCACCGAATCGTGCGACGCGCCGAGAATCCATTTGCGTTGGGCCCGGTCGCGGTAATCTTGTCGGTAAGTTTCCCACAGCCCGTGATCGACGAGGTGCTGGCCGTACGGCCCGTTGGGCCGCGGGCGCCCGGACACCGCCATCGCCCCCTCGACCTCGAACGCTTCGGTGAAACCATAGCTGAAGTTGAGCGGGCGGTTCCCGTAGACGCTGGCCGGGGCGCCGGGCTTGGCCAGGTCGTGGCGGCCGACCAGCGACACGCGATAACCACCATGGTCCCGGAAATGGCGGTACATGTTCGGCGTGCTTACCGGGAGAAACGCGGTGGGGTTGCTCAACGCGCCGGTTCGCGTCGGCATGAGCCCGCTGGCCAGCGCCACCCGCGCCGGCCCGCACACCGGGCTGTTCGTGTAACAGTGCGTGTACCGCCTGCCCTCGCCGGCGAGTCGATCGAGGTTCGGCGTGTGCATCCACGAAGCGCCGGCGCAGCCCAGCCAGTCGTAACGATGCTGGTCGTCGATGAGGAACAGAATATTCGGTCGAGTCATGAAGACGGCTCCCAGTTTAGAAAATCAGCGCCCATGCATGGCCGCGCCCTTGGCTGGTGAATTCGTACCGCCCGAAACTCACGCCTGGCCTTGCGCTTTGTAATGTCTCGCGTCCGCGCTTGCCAGTCCCAAGCCATGATGGCATGGCTCATCATCGGTGACTGCTGGAAATCTGCTTCCAGTCGGGCTGGCCTCAGGGGCGTTTGCTCTGCGAAGCGATGCTTCGCTGCGCAGTACGAGTCGGGGGCAGCGAGGAGGGACGCGCTTACGCCTCAAGGACCAGTTTCGCGTGCAGCGCCAGCAGGCCACGCAGGTCGTCCCGGTAAGATTCCAGCGTGGCGCGGCCGACGCCCTGGTGGTCTCCGCAGCGGCACAGCGCCCGGGCCAGCGTAATCTCGCGCAACGGCCCCTCGCGGCGGCGTTTCTCACGCTGCTGGTTGTAGAGCGGCTCGAGTTGGCGCATCGCGTGACCGTGCATGCCCGGCTTGCGCAGCAGCCGCGCCAACGGCTCGGCCGCGCGCACATCGCCGAGTTGCTCCAGCGCCGACGCCACCGACCGGTGATGCGAAAGCGTCACGCCCGAGTCGAGCTCGCCCAGCTTGCGGAGGATCGGCGCCAGCGCTCGCTCATCCCCGGTCCCCCCTAACGCCAGCACCAGGGCATCGACCGGCGTCGGCAGGTGCGCGTACTCGGCCATCTTGCCCTGCAGAATCTTCTCGTCCCACGCCGTGTTATCCAGCGCCTCGATCAGCACGTCGATCCCGTCCGTATCGCCGAAGAACCCGAGCAGCGCGGCCAGCTCGACCCGCGCCCGTCCCGTCACGTCGGCAAACGCGGCGTGGATTTCCGGCCGGGCGACCTCCGGGTGCGTGAACACGATCGCCAGCGCGCGGGACCGCTCCGCGTAATCCAGATCACGGTTGACCCAGTCATGCACCGCGGCACGCACGTCCGCGTCCGGCAGGGGCATCGAATCTTCGTGTTCGAGTACTTCCGGCGGCAGTGCCCCCTGATCAACCAACCGCTTCTGTAGCGCTTTCACGTCGAGGTCGTGCGGCTCGACGCCTTCATGCAACGCCTGCGCCGCGCCGAGCCCGACGGCGTAGCCCTGCGTGTGCAGGTCGCGCTGCATGCGCACCATCGCCGTCGCGTCGCGGTGCATGCTGATGCCCAGCCCGCCGGTGATGATGCCGTCCACGCCCCTGGGGATCAGGCAGCGCCACGGCGTCCACGGCGTGCCCCGCGGCGCCGGATGGTTCGCGGCGAGCGTCTTTTCGTTGTGCGGCAAGAGCGCGAAGTACGCAAGCGTCGGATAGCCGTGGCTGTCGTAATCGCTGCGCGACAGCACGACGCTGTCCGGGAACGTGCGGCCGATCACCTGGTCGAGGAAGCTGAGCGTGAACTCGCCCTCGATGGTGCGGCGCTCGCGGGTCTGGATGAAGTTCGCGGCGTCAAACACCTCCGCCGGGTCCATCGCCATGCGCGCGCCGAGCATGGCGCGTGTCACATCGCGCATGTCGTGCTCGTCAACCAGCAGGTAGTCGGTGTTGACGTAGCTCTGGTACGGCGGGCGGATCGGCAAGCCCGCGCCCTGCATGGCGATGTCGTGACGGTCGGCCCCGTAGCGGTACGACGCGCCGGCCGCGATCGCGACGTCCGCGCTGCCCGTCGCGTCGATCAGCACGTCGGCGGTCACGGCGCCGGCGCCCCAGGGCGTGGCGACCGTCACGCCACGTACCCGATCGCCCTCGCAAAGCGCGCCCCACGTGATGCAGTTGAACCACACCTCGCCCCCGGCTTCGACGATTCGATGCCAGAACCAGTCGCTTTTGCTGTCGGCGCTTTGCTTGTTTCTCGGGAACGGTACGGCAGCGCCGTGGCCCGCGTTGCGCCCGTGGTAGGGCCGGCCCACAAGCCCGATCGTTCCGACGCCGCCGAGCGCTTCGTGCACCTCCAGCACCAGGACGCGCGCGCCCTGTTCGGCCGCGGCCAGCGCCGCGCTGGCCCCGGTCGTGCCGCCACCGATGACCAGCACCTCCGTCGACGCGAGCTTGCGCTGCGGCACCGACAACGCCACCGTCCGCGTCGGCGCATCGACCGGACGCAGCCCGCGGTGCGCGGCGCGCAGCGCGAGGCGCGTGGATTCGGGCGGCCCGCTGTCGGATGCGTCCAGGCGGAGCGTTGCCGGCTTGACCGGCTGCCGCGCCTTCGCCGCATCGGCGGCGCGTTGACCACAGGCGCGCCCCGCGGCCTCCCAGCGCGCGGGGGCGTGGCCGCTCTGCTCGTACCATGCGCCCACGCCGAGGCGAAGGCAGCCCGCTTCGACCTCGCGCCATTCCGTATCGCCGCCCGCGCCGCAGATGATCGGCCGCTCGGCCACACGCGCGCGGTCCGGCACGAAGCTCACCTCCGCCAAGGCGCGCTCCGCGGCGAACCAGGACTCGGCGCGCGGCGGCTCGACGCGCGCCGTCACGTCGAAGCCGTAGTAATCAAGCGACTCCTCGGCCTCCCACTCCGCCGGGACCGTGATCGCGGGCGTCGACGCGGATTCAGGCAGGGCGCGGCTGAGCACGATCTGGCGGAGCGTCACGTCGCGAGGCGCGTCCATCGACGGGTCGCCCTGCCGCGCCGGGACGGGCCAGTGGGCGCAATCGATGACCGTGCGCGCCTGCACGAGCTGCGCGCCGGCACGATTGCAGATCATCGCGCCGGCCGGGCCGTGCTCGTCCCGCAGCAGTGAAGCGACGGACGTGCCCAGCAGGAGGTCCACCCCGGCCGAGCGCGCCGCGTCTTCCAGCCCGCGCTTGACGCGCAGCGGCGTCGTGACGTGCCGATCGCCCCAGATGGCTTCCACCAGGGGCGCGGCCGTCGCGTCAGGATTCGCCTCGCGCCACAGGCGGAGACTGCCGGCGACGTCGCTGCCGAGGTACATGCGCGAGGACGTGAGCAGGACCCGCGCCCCCGCTTCCGCGGCGGCGATCGCGGCGGCGACGCCGGCCAGCGTCGCCTCGGCCACAAGCACATCCACCTCCGCCACGATCGGATAATCCCGTGATTCTGTCGCTATTGTCTCAGTCACCGAAAGCAACTCCGTCGTTGTCTTCTTGCCTGATCCTGCCGCCACGGTCCCGGTCGCGCCGGAATCGCGGCGGGGCGGAACGTGTGAAGATACCAGTTTCATCCCCGCCGCGCCCCTTCTTAAGCCCAGAAAAGGTGTCAGGAACCTTTGTTTTGGCGGGAGCGGGGTGATCGGTACAGGGGACTGGCGATCGGGCGATCCCGGAAATCCGGACCTTCGCGTG
>CAYFQS010000067.1:8377-13333 GCA_964345245.1 uncultured Planctomycetaceae bacterium
GGAATCCGGACCTTCGGATTTTGCCGATTGGGCCCGTTGACAACCGATTGGCTTTGGGTATCATTGACATGCTCTGTGGAGGATGGAACCGCGGTGGGGCGGTAGCTCAATTGGTTAGAGCACCGGACTGTCGATCCGGAGGTTGCGGGTTCGATTCCCGTCCGCCTCGCTTCGCCGACCAGCCGCACCGATTGCCCGGTGCGGTTTTTCTATGCCCGGGCCGAACGCGAAACATAGAAAAGGAGCTTGTCGTGGGCACGCGCGATCTGTGGCTGAAGATCATGCACTATCAGGAGTTCGACCGCCTGCCCGTCGTGCACTGGTCGCAGTGGCCGGAGACGCTGGAGCGATGGAAGCGCGAAGGGCTGGCCGAAGACGGCGACGTGCGAAAGCACCTCGGGGCCGCGCCGCACTGGGCGTTCGTGGGCGTGAACGTCGCCCTGCATCCGGCCTTCGCGGAAGAGGTCTACGAGGAGACGGGGGAGTACCGCATCTTCCGCGACCGTGCAGGCGTGGTATGCAAGGACTTCAAGCACGCCAGTTCGATCCCGCACTATCTCGATTACACGCTGAAAGACGCGAGTGGGTGGGAGACGTACAAGCAGCGGCTTCAGCCGGACCCGGGCCGGATTCCCGATGACCTCGACGAGCGGATCGCCCGGGCCGAGGCGAGCGGCCTGCCCATCGCCGTGGCCACCGGCTCCATGATGGGCTGGATCCGCAACTGGATGGGCGTGGAGAACATGTCCTTTCTCATGTTCGACGATCCGGATGTGTACGGCGACATGGTGCGGACGATCGCCGAGTTGACCTGCTGGGGGATCGACCAGGTGGTGCCGCGGATGAGTTCGCCGCCGGACATGGGCTTCGGCTGGGAGGACATCGCCGGGCGCAGCGGGCCGCTGGTCAGCCCGTCGATCTTCCGGGAGCACGTGGCGCCGGGCTATCGGATGATCCGGGAAAAGCTTGATTCGTACGGCGTGCCGCTGCTGGGCATCGACAGCGACGGCGACGTCGAGCCGCTGATCGCCGACTGGCTCGACGCCGGGGTTAACGTGCTGTTCCCCATCGAGATCGGCGTGTGGCAGGCCGACCCGATGGCCCTGCGGCGGCAGTTCGGCCAGGAGCTGCGGATCATCGGCGGCTACGACAAGCGGGCGATCGAGCACGGCCCGGCCGCCATCGATGCGGAGTTCGAACGCCGCCTGCCCCTGATCCGCGACGGCGGATTCGTCCCCATGCCCGACCACCTGATCACGCCGGACACGTCGCTCGACGACTACCGTTACTTCATCGAGCGGCTGCGGGAGATGCGGATATAGCGCTTCGGACTACTCGTACCGCGGGACGGCGGGGTCGATCCGGAGGGACCAGGCGTCGATGCCGCCGGCCATGCTCAGCACCTCGTCGAAGTCCTGCTCGCGGAGGAAGTGAGCCACGCTCTGGCTGCGGATGCCGTGGTGGCAGAACACGATGACGGGGACTTCGGGGTCGAGTTCCTGCAGCCGGGCGGGCACGTCCCCCATGGGAATGTGCGTCGCTCCTTCGATGCTCGCGGCGGCGAGTTCTTCGGCCTCGCGGCAGTCGATCAGCAGCACCTGCTCACCCGCGTCGAGCTTCCGCTTCACCTGTTCGGGTTGGATGTCGATCTGTTCGCTCATGGCGGGCGATTGTAGGCCCGCGGTGGATGTCAGGCCGGTCCGTTTCGGCGACCGACGACGAGCAGCAGGTCGTCTTCGTCCGCGAGGGTTTGCAGATCGAATTCCGCGTTTTGGAGCAGGGCGGGCCAGTCGCCGGGCGGGGGCAGGTGATCGCCGGCGACCGGGCCGCCGATCCGATCGTGGGTTTGATTGATCCGCCGCCAGTGATTCAGGTGAACAACGACGAGATGCCCGCCGGGGCGGATTGCATCGCGGATGTGCCGCAGGGCGGCGGGCTGGTCGCGCAGGTGGGGGAAACAGTGCATGGCGAAGACGACGTCGAAGGGCCCGCCGGGCGGTGGGGCGTCGCAGATGTCGTGGCAGACCCAGTGGACATCGAAGTCCCGCTGACGGGCCCGGCGAAGCATCTCGGGCGAGAAGTCGACCGCGGTGACGTTCCCGGGCCGCACGCGTTGGAGGAGCCATTCGGTGACGCCGCCGATCCCGCAGCCGAGTTCGAGCAGGGCGTCGCCGGGGCGGAGCGGCAGGCGGCCGGCGAGCGCGTCGAGCCGGGCGAGCGTTTCGGCGATCGGGCGCATGTGGGCTTCCCAGTCGGCGGCGGCTGCGTCGAAGAAATCAATACGGGGGTCGCGTTCATTCATGCTTGACAAGCGCCTCGCGAAGTATTACGGTACCCACCAACGTAATACCGATGGGCGCCGGCGTCAACGTCGACTCCGGACCCGCGGTGGGTGAAAGGAGCAGCAGCTATGCGTTGTGTTGGAAACAGAATGATCCCGATGACCCTGTCGATCACCATCGGCATTGGCATGGCCGCGTCTGCCTTCGGCTTGACCGAAGTCTCGCACGACAACCTTCAGGCCGTCAACGCCAACGGCGAACTGAGCAGTTCACTGGTCGATCACGATACGGAGGAAGTGGAGATCGAAGGCGTCGTGCTCCATAATCCCGAAGACATGCTCAACCCCGCCGGCGCGTGGCAGATCGCCGTGCAGGGCGAAGGCGAGGATCAGAGCGGAACCTTCGCATGGGCGGCGGGTTTTTACGGCTACGGCAACGAAGGCGTGCCGACGTGGGATGAAGAACGAGACCGGCTCAATGAGAGCGGCTTCCGGGCCGGCGATCGTGTGCGAATCACCGGCTTGGCCATGAGCGTTGGCGGGAAGGCGAACATCAACGAACGCCACTCGCCCGCGCCTGGGATGGACTTCGAGGTTGAGGTGATTACCGAAGACGTGGGGCTGCCCGCGCCGGAGCTGACCACGCTGGGCGAGATGAATACCTTCGACGCGACGCGTGAGAGCGGCGGCGAGCGATACCAGGGGCGGCTCATCCGCATCAACGACGTGCGAATCAAGTCCGGCACCTGGGAGGCCGACGCCCGCGGAATCGTGCTGGAAGACGAGTTGGGCGACGAACTGCCGCTCTCGCTGGGGACGAGTTCACTGTTTGACACGATGCCGGCGCCGACCGGATGGTTCGACGTGATCGGGATCGGCAACCAGGAGCCGCAGTTCGGCCAGGATCCCGAGTCCGGCGAATACGGGCCCCTGCCCGGCACCGGCCTGACCGACGGGTACTCGATCTGGGTGACCGACCCGGCGAACATCATCCCTGAGCCGGCAACGCTGGCGCTGCTGGCCGTCGGCGGGTTGGCCTTGCGTCGCAGACGACGCTGATGAGGCAGCAGGTGTTTATGTTTCGACCGACATCGCCATCGCGCGACTCGGGGTTCACGCTGGTGGAGTTGCTGACGGTGACGGCGATCATCGCGGCCCTGCTGGCGGTGCTCATGCCGAGCTTCTCACAGGCCCGGCTGGCGGCGAAGGTCGCGAAGGCGAAGGCCGAGCTCGCCGGGATCGACACCGCCCTGCAGATGTACCGCCAGACGCACCAGGCCCTGCCGCCGGCGAGGACGTACTGCGAATACGGCGGGGGCGGAAAGGTCGACGACTGGGCCGAGTTGCCTCTCGAGCTGGCCGAGGGCGAGTACCTGCCCGCCGCGCCGTCGGAATCGAAGCTGTCGGTCAACCTGCGCGACCCGTTCAATCCGGAGCACACGTATAAGTACCTCGCTCCGGGGCCGGGCTTCCACAACGGCGGGACGACGATCTCCTGGCTGTCCGTGCCGCAGACGTACCAGCCCGGCGGGCCGCCGCACCGCCCGGTCTACTTCGACCGCGAGGACTGCCCGGTGCAGTATGCCCTGTGGAGCGTGGGCAACTACGGCGACCGCGGATACTGGGACTCGCTGATGAACGATATGCCGCTCGAACCGAACTACTGGTACCCGCGGCACGGCGGCGAAGGGCTGATCGTCCGGGCCCGTCTCGCCGAGGGTCGCGTGGTGGACTCGCCATAATGGCCCTTCTGTTGCGAGCAACGGTTCGCCCGGTCGCGATGCTCGCGCTGGCTTGCGCCGTGTGCGGGCTGCCGGGATGCTCGAAGGATGAGCCGGAATCGCCCGCGCGCATCGCGGTGACGAACAGCTACCTCGAAGCCGCGGTGCGTGATCTGCTGGGCGATGGTGAGCCGATCTTGCGGCTGGCCGAGCCGGGCATGTGCCCGGGCCATTTCGATCTGCGTCCGAGCCAGGTGCGGGCGATGCGTCCGTGCCGGCTGCTGCTTCGGATGGACTTCCAGAAGTCGCTGGACGGGAAGCTGATCGATCTCACCGACGCCGGTTTGCGGGTGGCGGAGGTCGGGCTTGCCAGGGGGCTGGGGCGGCCGGGCACGTATGCCGCGGCCTGTCGCCGGGTGGCCGAGGCGCTGGTCGAGGCGGACCTGCTCGACGCCGCGCAGGCCGCCTCGAAGCTGGCGGTGATTGAGCGACGGATGGCCGCGGCGGGCGACTGGGCGCGGGCGCGGATCGCCGACGCCGGGCTGGAAGGCGCGCCCGTGGTCGCCTCGACGCACCAGGCGGATTTCTGCGACTGGCTCGGACTGAACGTCGTCGCCCACTGCTCGGCCGCGGATCAGAGCACGGTCAGCGGCATCGACGACGCGGTGCAGGCGGGGCTCGATCACGGCGGCCGGCTGGTCCTGGCCAACCGACCGGAAGGCACGCGGCTGGCCGGGGCGATCGCGGGTCGGCTCGAGGCGCCGCTCGTGGTGCTCGACAACTTCCCCGCCGATGGTCAGGCCGCCCGGGCCTACGACGCCATGCTCAAGTTGAACGTCAAGGCCATCGTGGAGGCGGCGTCGCATGCCCGCTGAGCCGGTGATCGAGGTCGGCGATCTGCGGGTGGTGGCCGGGGGCCGGGTCATCCTTGAGATAGCGCAACTCGACGTACGC
>CAYFQS010000068.1:0-13281 GCA_964345245.1 uncultured Planctomycetaceae bacterium
ACCTGCCGGCGTGCGAGGCGCACATCACCGGCGAGTCGACGGTCGGCTTCCACGAATCGGTGATCCTCTCCAAGGCGGACGCCATCGTGGACGCGGTGAAGCAGGGGCAGATCAGCCGCTTCTTCGTGATCGGCGGCTGCGACGGGGCCGAGCCCGGCCGCAACTACTACAGCGACTTCGCCGAGGCCACGCCGGATGACTCGTTCATCCTCACCATGGGCTGCGGCAAGTACCGGATCAACAGCCACGAGTACGGCGAGCACCTCGGCCTGCCGCGGCTGATGGACATGGGCCAGTGCAACGACGCCTACGGCGCGATCAACGTCGCGATCGAACTGGCCCGGGCCTTCGACTGCGAGGTCAACGACCTGCCGCTGACCATCGTGCTGAGCTGGTTCGAGCAGAAGGCGGTGGCGGTGCTGCTGTCGCTGCTCGCGCTCGGGGTGAAGAACATCACCGTCGGGCCGCAGCCCCCGGCGTTTGTCTCGCCGAACGTGTTCCGGATTCTGCAGGACGAGTACGGCCTGAAGATGCTGGGCGAGAACCCGGACGCGAAGGCGGACCTCGCCGAAGCGATGGCCGGCTGAACGGACAAGCCAGAAACCGCCACCCGGACTCGGGCGGTTTGATACCGCAGGTTGGCGCACCCGGTCGCCGGCCGCCCGCGTGGGCGGCCGGCGATCTTTGCGCGGGGTTCGGTCGGAAGCGTGATTCTCGGCTGCCACGGCCGGGCCCGGAACGCAGGGGAGGGACGGCCGCGTTGAACTCGGGGCGCGGTGGCGTCGGCGCGGTCTCGCTTCAGCGAGGCGCGCCGCGCCACGCGCATGCACGGCCGGCGTTCGCGACGGGGAGGGCCGCTACCGCAGCGGGCCCTCGCCGCGCTGCTGGCGGGCGCGGTTGACCTGCTCCAGCGCCTTCGGTTCGATTTTGAGCAGCTTGACGAGCTGGCTGGTCGTCACGTCGAGCCGACGGGCGGCCTTGGCCACGTCCGCCCGGCAGGCCTCGATCATGTCCAGCGCCTCGGCGAGCATTGCCGGCGCATCGGGGTGGCCGGGGTTCAGCGCGATCTTCTGATCGCGCACCCGCGATCGCCACAAGCGGCTCGGCGTTGGGCCCGGCTCGGTGCGCTGAGCGAGGGCGAGCTGCATCCGCAATCGTCGCAGGGCGGCCCGGCGGTTGTCTTCCGGGCCGCGACGCTCGCTCGCCGCCGCCGTCGCCCCCGTCGGGGCGTGCGTGATCTGTACGGCGGTTTCGACCTTGTTGCGTCGCTGGCCGCCCGGCCCGCTCGCCTTGCCCCGCCGCACCGTGCACTGGCGCAGCAATGCTTCATCATCGAGCCGCGCGGGATGGACATCGGCCTGGTTCACACGAAGGGGCTGAAGAACAGCGTCCGGCGCGGCCGGGCGTTGATCTGATCGAAACGCTGAAGTTGTCGGTCCCAGTTGGCGATCTTCGCATCGAGAAACGGCAGCGGATCGTACAGGTACGCCCCGTGCCCGCCGACGATCACGTCCGGCCGGGCGCGCCGGACCTGCCGGGCGGCATAGGCCCAGCCCCGTCCGCCCGGCTCGCCGTCGTTGTAGCACAGCACGGGATCGGGCGCGGTCGAGCCCAATCCGACCGCGTCGCCGATGAAGGCGACCCGTCTGCCGTCGACCTGCGCCAGCATGGCCGCGTGGTAATAGGTCTGCCCGCCGACGTGCGTGAATTCGATGTCGTACTCGCACCACCCGAGCCGGGCGTTGTCCGACGCCCGCTGATGGATCGGCACGGTGTCGTTGCCGGTGCCGTACCACGGCAGCGGGCACATCACGCCGTAGTCGTTCGGATGCTCCAGCACGTCGGCGACAAGGTCGAGGCACACCACCCGCGACTTCTCGGTCGCCACGAGATCAGGAATCATCTCGACGTGATCGCCATGGTAATGCGTGGGGATGACGGTATCGATCTTCTCGAGGTCCAGCGCCCGCTTCATCTCCGCCATCAGGCGGCGGTGATACTCGATCCGCTCGGGCATCGGCTTCCAGCAGCACGGCCCGTCGTCGAACAAGAGTCCGAGCTTGCGATGGCTGACGAGCACGGCACAGTTGCCGTCGCGGTACTGGTGCACGGACGGAAGAATCTGTCGAAAGCCGGGGGCCGGGCTCGGCTGGTCCTCCTGGGTCGGGGCGGGATCGCCCGTGGCGTCGAGGATCGCGGCCAGTCGGCTTGCGAGCCGCCCCAGGGCCGTCTTCGGATCGCCAACCACCGGCCCGTGCGTCGGGCACAGCAGGTCGAGCGGCTGGTCGGCGAGGCGGCGGGCTGATTCGAGCAGCGTTCGCTGGCCCCGCTGCAGGCCGTAGTCCCACTCGCTGTCGAACCAGTTCCACAGTTGACCGTCGCCGTGGATCACGTCGCCGCAGAACCCCACCGCCTGGTCGGCGATGTTCGCGAGGATCGTCACCGCGTGCTTGCCGTGACCGGGGGTGGCGAGGATGCGAAAATCCTCGCCCTGCTCGCCGGGCCGGAGCGGATCGGCAAGCCGGACCGGTTCTCGCGTCGGGCGTTCATTGAGGGCGGCGGCCACGTCACCGCGGAAGTCGCCCCGCGTCTCCCAGTCCCACGGTTCCTCCCACTGCCGGGCCTCGGCCCGATACGCCTGTTCCCCGGCCGCGAGGTATTCGTCCCCCGCCGGGACGCGCAGCGCCGCGTCGGGGAAGTTCACCGCCCCTTCCACGTTTTCGCGCTGGAAATGCGTGATGAGAATTTCGGAGACCGCGGCGTGGCCGACCTCGCGCACCGATTCGCCCGTCACGTCGGCCGCGGGATCGATGAGCGTGAACGTCTCGCCCCGCCGCCAGAGGTAGGTGGTGACCGGCTGCTGGGCGCCGCACCGCCCGCTCGTCCGCCGCCACAGTCCGTCCGCAATCTGCTGCCATTGACCGCTCATGGGGCGACAGGTTCCGTTGTGACCCCGGCGGTGTCAAACTTCATTTGTGAAAAGGTCAGGCCGGATCGCAGCGTCAGCGCAGGTCCGGATCGGATCAACCGAAGGAGAATCCCGTCGATTGCTGGGCCTGACTGGCGAGACTCGCCAGCGAACTCAGCGCGCTCTGCTGACTCTGGAGCTGGGCGAGCGCGGTCTCCATCGCGTTGAACTCCGTCTCCAGTCGTTGACGCTTCACCGCCAGCAATTGGTTGATCGATTCGATGCGATTGTCGGCCAGCTCGATCCGGTCGTCGATGCCGTTGGTCGTCCGGGCGAGCGTGCCGTCGATGGAGTCGGTGAAGCGGTCGAGCAGCTCTTCAAAGGTCGCCCCGAAGCCGCGCGCGGTGACCGTGACCCCGGAGCCGGGGATGGTGATCCCCTCGCCGAGTTCGGTGTCCTCGGCAGAGGCCTTCTTTTCGAGAGAGAACAGATCGGTCACGCCTTCGGGGTCGGCCTCGAGGGCTTGGAGGAACTTCGATTCGTCGAACTGCAGCCGGGCCCCCTCGCCGATGCTCACCCCGACCTGGCTCATGTGCTGGAACTGGCCCGAGACGTCGTCATACTGCCGCGTGACCACATCGAAGAGCTGGCGCTGAATCTGCTGCAGCGTCGGGTCGCCGAGCAGCACGCCCTTCTCGCTGGTCTCTGCGTCGAACTTGTCCAGCGACTCGATCTTGTCCATCACGCCGTTGAACGTGCTCACGAGTTGGTCGACAGCACTCTTGATCGCTTCGGTGTCCCGGTTCACCGTAATCTCGACGGGGCTCGTGCTCGTACCGAGCAGGTCCAGCGTGACGCCGGGGATCGTCTCGGTCAGCGTATTGGAGGAACTGGTCACGAGCAGCGACTGCGTCGGATCGGACGATCCGAAGAACGCCACCGCGTCCTGGGCCTCGACGAGGGTGCTCGTGCCGAGCTCCAGCCCGCCATCGTCGAAGACGAAGCGGCCCTTGGTGCCGGTGGTGTCGCTGATCAGGTTCAGCCGGTAGGGATTGTCGGTCGACCCATCGTTGACGATGGTCGCGGTGACGCCGACGTCGGCGTCATTGATCGCCTGGGCGACGTCGTCGAGGGTATCGTCGGCGGCGATGGAGACGGTCTTCTCCAGCGAGCCGTCGATCCTCCCGTCTTCGTCCTCATCTTCGCCGAGGAGCCCGAGGTCGGCCGCGGTGGTGGAACCGTTCTCGGTGACCTTGAGGCGCACCGCCCCGCCGTTGGCGTCGGTGAGGACGATCCCGTCGCCGGTGTCGTTGATCGCGGCGGTGACGCCGATGCCCCGGCTGTTGATCTCGCTGATGACCTCGCCGATGGTGGCCTCGCCGCCGGTCAGATCGACTACCGCATTGATCCCCTCGGAATTGCGGATAGTGAAGCTGCCCTCGGCCACGCCCTGGCCGTTGTTGAGCGAGTCGAGCTGGGTGTTCTCGTTGATGTACTGGAGGTCGAGGTCGCCGCCGTTGATCCCGGCATCGTCGACGCCGGCGGGATCGGTGGCGATGCCGAGCACGCCGGCGATATTGCCGCCGACGTCCTGGACGATGAGGTTGCTCGCCGCGGCGCCGGTGGTGTCGGTGAGCTGGATGCCGTTGCCCGCGTCGTTCAAGGCGGCGGTGACGCCGGCGCCGGCCTCGTTGATCAGGTTGACCACGTCGCTCACGCTGCGGGCGCCGGACAGATCGACCTCGGTGGTGTTGCCGTCGCGGCTGGTGATCTGAATCTGGCCCGGACCGAAGTGCGCCTGGTCCTGGACTTCAAGCCGGGCGGGATCGGTGTCCACGCCGAGCACCGTGTCCTCATGGGCGTTGATCCGCAGGCCGAGTTCGTCGACGGCCAGGACGCTGCCGTCGCGGGGGTTGATCCGGAAGTAATTCGTTCCGCCGGTCAGGTCGTTCGCCCGCAGGGCCTGGTCCTCGATGACGAGTTCCACCCGCCCGCCGGTCTCACTGTCCACCGCGTCGATCAGGTCCTGCACGGTGCTCAGGGCGTCGATGTCGAACTGATACTCGGCGAAGGAATTATCGCGGGCGCGAATCTTGATGTCGGTCAGCCCGTCGCCCGTGGTGGTGAGCCCGGCGCCCTGGAAGAGGTCGCTCAGCAGCGTGTCGGGGGTGAGCTGCTGGGGCGCGAGGGCGAAGCCCATGTCCACGCCGCTCCCGCCGCCGAGGTTCTTCAGCAGCACCGAGCCCATGGACGCGAGGAGCCGGTCGCCGGCGATCACGCCGTCATCGTCGAAATCGGTGACGGTGAGACCGAGGTCGGCCGCGGCCATGGAACCGTTCGCCGCGGCCACGGTCAGCGCCTGCGACGGCGAACCGGTGGAGTCGGTGAGCTTGATGCTGAGCTGATCGTCGCCGAGCGCGGCGGTGACGTTCGCCCCCGCGCCCGAGGCCGCGTCGTTGATCGCCCCGAGCACGTCGTCCAGCGTCTGGGCGTCATCGAGGTTCACGTCGAAGCTCGTGCCCGCCCGGTCATTGATGGTCAGGTCGGCCTGGGCGGTGACCCGCCGAATGCCCAGCCCGTCGTTCAGTCGGCTGAGGGAGGTCGTGGTCGCGATGCGGTTGATCTGGCTGCCCGCAAGCTCGCCGGTTCCGCTGCTGCCGGCAATGCCGAGGTCGGCCGCGGTGGTGCGCCCGCCGAGGTCGACCACGGTCAGGTCGCCCCCGCCGCCGCTGTTGTCAGTGAGCTTCAGTCGGTCGCCGTCGATGCTCGCGGTCACCGCCACGTCGGTGGACTGGTTGATCGTCTGGATCACGTCGTCGAGCGTCACCGCGCGGGTGAGGTCGATGCTCTCGACGGCGCCGCCGGCGTCGGTGATGCGGATCGTCCCCCGCTGCACGCCGGCCCCGGCGTTCAGGGACGAGAGGTTCACCTCGCGGTCGAGCCGGGCGCGGGCCGATTCGAAGCTCAGCGTCCTCTCGCCGAACGTGCTGGTGTCGGTGTCGGTCAGGCCCTTGCTGATCATCTGCTGGGTCGTGACCAGGCGGTCGGGGGTGAGCGTGTACGTGCCCGGGGTGGCGGACTGATTAGCGCTGGCGGCGATGACCGAGGGCTGGGTGCTCGACGCGGCCTTGTTGCCGAACACGCTGCCGCTGGCGCTGACGAAGGTGCTGATCGCCGACTCCAGCGACAGCAGTTGCGCGTTGACGTCCTGGAAGGCCGTCTTCTGCGAGGCGAGGGTGGCTTTCTGCCGTTCGACGCGCTGGCGCGGCACCGCCTCGATCTCCATCAACTGGTCGATGAGACCCGCGGTGTCAATGCCGCTGACCAGGCCGACGCCACTGGTGATGGTGCCCATAGCTGGAACTCCCGCTTACTCTGTTGGGGCCGCGGCCGCGGTTAGTCGTCGAGGATGTCGCCTCGATACAGGTGCTGCCAGCGGGCGGCCCGATCGGTCGGACCGGCGAACCGGGGCCCCGTGTGCCGCGGCCATTGCGAGGCGGGCTTGTTCGCCAGCACATCCACCACCCATCGGGTGAGCGTGCGCTGGTACATCCGGCGAAGCTCCTCCACGGACTGGGTCGGCTCGCCGTCAATCATTCGATCACGCATGACACACTCCTTGAGGCCCGTACGCTGGCGGCGCGGTGATCCCGCCGTGCCGCTTACGTCTATCGGCCGGATGCGACCGCAACATAAGGCCCGCCGATCATTCCTCAGCAAACCACGTGCACCGCGCCCTGACCTGCGTCGGCGCTGTTAACGACTTATGGACAGTGACTTATCGCACAGGCCCGGCCGCCCCTTGGTGCCGGGGCGCATATTCCGCGTCCCCGGCGCAACTTCCGCCGCCCGGTGGGCTCGGCGCCTGGCAACGCGGTCTGCTTGCCAGCGTCCGGCAAATGCGGATGATCGCCGGCCATGCCCGCCCGCCGCACCGCCATGTTCGAGCTGCATCTCGCCACGCTGCTGCTGGCCATGGCCGGCGTGCTGGCGAAGTTCACCGCCCTGGGCGAACCGGCCATCGTGCTCGGCCGCTCCGCCATCGCCGCGCCCGCCCTGGTCGCCATCCTTGCCCTCCGCGGTCGCCGGCTCTCGCCCGGCTCGCCACGCGCCGCCCTCGCCCTTCTCGTCACCGGCGTGCTGCTCGGCGGGCACTGGCTTACCTTCTTCCTCGCCATCCGCACCGCCACTCTCGCCGTGGGTATCCTCGTGCTGTTCACCTTTCCCGTGATCACCGCCCTTCTCGAACCGCTCGCGTTCCGCGAGCGGCTGCGATGGCGCACCGTGATCAACGGCGTGGTGGTGCTCGTGGGGCTCTACTTCGTCGTCGGCGAGTTCGATCCCACCAGCGACGCGGTCCGCGGGGCCGGCTGGGCCATCGCCTCCGCCCTGATCTACACCGCCCGCAACCTGATCACCCGGCGGCTCGCGGGCGATCGCGACGGGGCGCTGGTCATGGGCTGGCAGGTCGCCGCCGCGGCGGTCGTGATGCTCCCGCTCGTGCTGATCGACCCGCCCACCGTCACCGGACGCGATGTGGCCTTGCTCCTCGTGCTCGGGCTCATCTGCACCGCCCTGGCCCACACGATGTTCGTGGTGAGCATCCGGCACTTCGGCGCCGCGACCGCGAGCATCGTGATCACGCTGGAACCGGTCTACGCGACGCTCGCCGCGATCCCCCTGTTCGGGGAAATGCCGGACATGGGCACGTGGGCGGGCGGGGCGATCATCCTCGCCGCGGTCGTCCACGAAGCGGCCTTCTCCGCCCGCCCCGAAGTCACCGCGAACCCGACGTGATCCGGTGGCGCCCCCGTGCGTTCGCCCCCGGCGCGGCCTCGCTTCAGCGAGCCGCTCCCACGACGCGGCCCCGCGGCGTGCTGTGAGATGAACGTCATCCCGGCGGCTCGCTGAAGCGAGACCGCACCACCCGTTCAATCCGCCCCGAACCGCACGCGCAACGATTGGCCCGCTTCGGCGTGAAATTCGACAGCGCCGCCATCGCGCATCTTGAACGCCACTGCTTTCCCGTCGATGGTGATCGTATCGACGCCCTGCCCCGCGGGCGGGCGCAGACGCAATTCGCCGGTCTGCGCCGCACGCAATTCGCAGGCGGTCGCCCGGCCATCGGTCCAGGCAAGATCGACCTCGACCCCGCCGCGGGCCCGCAGGCCCGTGAACCGGCCGGTTGGCCACGCGGCCGGCAAGGCCGGCAGCAGCGCGATCTCGCCCGCGTGGCTCTGCAGGAGCATCTCGAACACGCCCGCCGCCCCCCCGAAGTTGCCGTCGATCTGGAACGGCGGGTGCAGGTCCCACAGGTTCGGCAGCGTCGATTTCGTCAATAGCGCGAGCAGGTCGTCGTGGGCCCGCTCGGCATCGCGGAGCCGGGCGTAGAAGTTGATCAGCCACGCCCGCGACCAGCCGGTGTGCCCCCCGCCGTGGGCCAGCCGCCGCTCCAGCGTCTTCCGTGCCGCGGTCGCCAGCCCCGGCGTGCCGTCCACCGTGATCTGGTTCTCCGGGTGCAGGGCGTACAGGTGCGAGATGTGGCGATGGCCGGGCTCGGGTTCGTCCCAGTCTTCGGCCCATTCCATGATCTGCCCGTGCCTGCCGATCCGCGGGGCGGGCAGCTTCGCCCGGGCGCTCTTCCACTCCTGCCGCAGCCCGGCGTCAAGGTCGAGCAGCGCCGACGCCTCGACGCAATGGTCGAGCAGCCCCCCGATGATCTGATGGTCCATCGATGGGCCCATGCACAGTCGGGCTTCCTCGCCGCTGGGCAGGCGGTAGGCGTTCTCCGGCGAGGTCGACGGGCCGCTGATCAGCCGGCCGTGCTCGTCCTCGACCAGCCAATCGAGCAGGAACATCGCCGCCTCTTTCATGATCGGGTAGGCGTGATCAGCGAGGAACTCGCGGTCGCCGGTGAATCGCCAGTGCTCCCAGAGATGCAGGCACAGCCAGGCCGCCCCCATCGGCCACAGGCCCCAGCCGACGTTATCACCGGGACACGTGAAGCCCCAGATGTCCGCGATGTGGTGGGCGACGAAGCCCCGGCAGCCGTAGTTCACGCTCGCCGTGCGCCGCCCGGATTCCCGCAGCATGGCCAGCAGGTCGAACAGCGGCCGGTGACACTCGCCGAGGTTCCCCGTCTCGGCCGGCCAATAATTCATCTGGAGGTTGATGTTGAGGTGGAAGTCGCTGTTCCACGGCGGGTCGAACCCGTCCGCCCAGATGCCCTGCAGGTTGGCCGGCAGACAGCCCGGCCGACTCGACGCAATGAGCAGGTACCGGGCGAACTGCGTGTACAGGGCCGCGAGGTCCGGGTCTGCCCCGCCCGAGTTCACCCGCTCCAGCCGCTGGTCCGTGGGCAGATCGAGCGGCTCGCCGAGGTCAAGCGTCACCCGCCGAAACAGTCGCCGGTGGTCCGCGACGTGGTCGCCGAGGATCGCGTCGCCGCCCTTGAGCGACGCGCTGTCGGTGTGCTGGCGGGTGACCACCGCCGGGTCCTCGCCGCGCCACGCCGTGGCCGCGGCAAGGTAGAGCGTCACCGCCTTGGCGCTGCGCACGATGAGATGATCGTCCCCCGGGTCGACCCCGCCGCCCTCGCATTCGGCGAGCAGCTCGGCCCGGAAGCCGAGCCCCGCGCCGCCGTCGAGTCGGCCGGTCATCACGAGCCGGCGACCTGCCGCGATCATCGTGGTCGCATCGCGCGACCGGCCGAGGCGGACGGTTCCATCGATCGCGTCCGGCCCGTCGGCGATGATGCGAATCGTGAGCACCTGGTCCGGCGCCGAGACGAACGCCTCGCGCGTGAACGTCGTCTCACCGACGCGGTAGCGGGTCGTCGCCACCGCCCGGTCGAGGTCGAGTTCGTAGTGATAGTCGGCCACGCCGTCGTGGCCGGAAAGTTCGATCCACAGGTCGCCGAGCGTCTGGTAGGGCTTGATCCGCCCGCCGCTCATCGTCGCGCCGGCCAGTTCGGTCGCCTCCGCGGGCTTGCCTTGGAAGAGCAGTCGGCGGACCTCGGGCAGGGCCTCTCGGGCCTCGGAGCGGGTGCAGTCCCGCGGCCCGCCGGACCAGAGCGTCTCTTCGTTGAGCTGGATGCGTTCGGTCGGGTAAGCGCCGAACACCATCGCCCCGAGCCGGCCGTTGCCGATCGGCAGGGCGTGGTCCCATTGCGGGGCGGGCTGGTTCCGCCGGATTCGCAGTCGTTCGTACGGATGGCTCACGTGGATCACCTCGTCCGCGGCTGGCGTGTCAAGCGGCACACCATACCGAAACCCCGCCCGCCTCGCTGAAGCGAGCGTGGTGATCGCGCGCGGCTAAGGGGGGCTTCGCTGAAGCGAGCGCCCGCTGGTCGGCCGGGCAGAAGGAGGTCAGGCCCGTCGGCGACGGACGGTCATCGCCAGCCCGCCGAGGCCGAGCAACATCAGCGTCGCCGGTTCGGGAACGACCGCGCGCACGAACGGCTCCTCGCTGTCGCCGTAGGTGACGTACCAGCCGTCCGGCAGGCCGGTTACGTCAAGGAACTCACCGGTCAGCAGCCCGCCGGCGCTGTAGTCGGCGATGACGAAGCTACTGCCGGGAAACGTGCCGACGAAGCTGAGGGTCAGGTCTGTCGCCTGGAACTCGCCGCCCTCCTCAACCACGATCAGATCCTGCTCGAATTCGCTGACGTTGAAATAGAGTGTCCCGCTGCCGCCCCGGAGGGTGCCGCCCTCTTCGATGGTGATGTTGCTGTTGGCCAGCGAGCCGGTGACCTGCAGGATGCCTTCGACCACCGCGGTCGGGCCGGTGTAGGTATTCGCCGCGGCGAGGGTGATTGTCGGCGTCAGGCCATTTGACTTCGTCGCGAAGGTCTCGATGTTGATCCCGCCGTCACCGCTGATCACGCCGGTGTGCTGCAGGAAGAACGATGCCGGCCCCTCCTTTCTGTAGATTCCATCCGGCGTCCAGCGCCATGTGGCCATGCCCGAATCGAGCGCGATGTCGGTCAGCGACGGGAAGTCGAAGCCGGCCCCATCGTCCCGAGACGAGCCGTTCCACTGCGAGAAGCCGGTGAAGTACAGATTCGCGCCGTCCTTCAACGTCACCAGCTCACCGACGTCGTAGCGCTGGCCGAAGTTCATCCGCGAATGGTTGTACATGGCCCCGGATTCGACGACCACATTGGCGTTCTTCAGATGGTTCTGCCGGCCGGACGTGTTCAACTCGCCCGCCTCGACCGTCCACGTCCCCGTGTAAGCGTCGCGGGTCACGCTCTGGGCCTCGGGGAAGTAGACGCCCCCGGTGCTGACGATGCTGCCGTCGCCCTCGAGTTCGATTTTGCTGAACGCCGCATCATGGATCCGCAGCGTGGCGTCGGTGGCAACGGCGATCATGGCGTTCTGGGCCTCGTGCACCAAGCCGGTGATGGTCAGGTCTTCGTCGACCACGAGGCGATTGGTGTAGGGATTAACGGTATTGGTGGCCAGCTTCAATGCGGCGATCTCCGTGGCCTCGTCCACCGTGACGGTGCGGGTATCGGTTCCGCTGTCACCCTGTCCGTTGACTTGCCCGAGCAGCGCCACGTCGCTTGGTCCCGGCTTCACGTCGTCGAACCAGTTGCTGGCGTCCGACCAGTTGCCGTCGTTGTTGGTGTCGTTGCCGCCGGACCACTGTTCATCGGGGTCGAAGGTCCCGGAGCTGGTCACACCGCCCCGGAAGCTGCCCCGTCCGCCGATCAGTGTGGCCCCGTCCTCTACGGTCACGTGGCTGTCATACAGCACGCCCTGCACTTCGAGCGTGCCCGACTCGACCACGGTCGGCCCGTCGTAGGTGCTCTGGCCGGTCAGCCGCAGCCAGCTCGGCCCCGTCTTGTTGAACCCGCCGGCGCCCGTCATGTCGCTGGTAAGCGTGATCAACTCCCCGTTCGTCTCATCGCGGAAGTCGACATAGATCTCCGACTCATCCTCGAGCACGATGGGCGTGTCGCTGGTCATCCGCTTCGACCAGAAGCCGAGCGTACCCGGATCGAGCGTCCCGCCGTTGAGATACACCGTCGACCCGAAGTCCGCTGTGCTCTGCAGGTGCCGGTAGCCCTGGCGGTAGGTGGCGCCGGCATTCACGCGGACCTCGGCGTTGCGAAGCTCCTGGCTGTAGCCGACGGTGGTCGTCCCGCCGTTGATCTCCCACAGGCCGGTGAAGTTCGGACTTTCCCCCGGCGACGCATCCTCTTGCACCACCACGTGTCCCGCACCGGCGAAGGCGCTTCGCGCCCCGGCGCTGAACGGGCCGTTGATGGTGAGCTGCTGGTCGACCTGGAGCGCGCTGGAGAATGGGTCCGATGAATCCTCCAACGTCAGGCCGTTCACCGTCGCATCGACATCCACGGTCACAGTGCGGACATTCGTGGCTGAATCGCCCTGGCCGTCCACACCGGGCAGGACGACGTCATCTGTGCTGCCGGGTGGGGAGTCCCAGTTGGCGGCATTGGACCAGTCGCCGTCATTGTTGGCGTTTCCATCACCTGTCCAGATTGCGGCCACGGCATGACTGCCGACGATGGTGACAAGCACTGCGACGATTCCGGTAACGATTTGACGCGTCATTGTTCAGATCTCCCAAAGGTCATGAGTTGAGCCAATTCGACTTTGATCTCCAGATTAAAAACTACCACAATCTGACGCCTAGTCAAGGGGCTTCGGTGTCGAGCCGCGACCGACGCCTCGGTGAAGCAGGCTCGCGGCGGGCAGGGGGCGATTTGGAACCTCATGCCCGGTCCACTAAGATACGCCTCTCGAGAACAGAGAAAGCAGGCCTACGCCATGAAACATCCCTGGGAATTGCCGCCGCAAGTAACCGATATGCTCGGCCAGTCCGACCCCCGCCTCATGTCCCCCGCCGCCGCGCCGGGCGGGATGACCCGGTACCGCGAGATGACCATCGACGAGCTGCTGCTCGAGAATCGCGTGGTCTTCCTCGTGGGCGAGATCACCTACGCCTCGGCCACGTCGGTGATCATGCGGATGCTCTACCTGAGCAGCCAGAACAAGGACCGCGACATCAGTCTGTACATCAACTCGCCCGGCGGGTCGGTGGATGACACGATGGCGATCTACGACACGATGTCCTACCTGCCGTGCGATGTCGAGACCACGTGCATCGGACGGGCGATGAGCGGCGGGGCGATCATTCTCGCCGCCGGCACCAAGGGCAAGCGCCACGTCCTGCCCCACGCCAAGGTGATGATCCATCAGCCCTACGGGGGGGTGTACGGGCAGACCTCCGATGTCCAGATCCAGGCCGAGGAAATCCTCCGCACCAAGAAGATGCTCAACGAGCTGATGGCCGAACTCACCGACAAGGACCTCGAGCAAGTCACCGAGGACTCGGAGCGCGAC
>CAYFQS010000069.1:0-1784 GCA_964345245.1 uncultured Planctomycetaceae bacterium
GGGCCCGGGCGATGGCGACGCGCTGCTCCTGCCCGCCGCTCAGGGCGTCGGGGCGGTGTGAAGCCCGATGGTCGAGGCGGAGCCGGCGAAGCATGGCGTTTGCCCGCTCGTCGGCCTCCGCCCGGCGCTCGCCGTCGAGCAGCAGCGGCAGGGCGACGTTCTCCAGCGCACTCAGCGTGGGCACGAGATTGAACGCCTGGAAGACGAGCCCGATGTGCCGGCGACGGAAGCGGGTGAGCTTCGTGTCGGAAAAGTCGGCGAGGTCGTGCCCGGCCACCCGCACCCGCCCGGTGTCGGGATCGGCCAAGCCCGCCATCAGGTGCAGCAGCGTGCTCTTGCCGGAGCCGCTCGCCCCCATCACCGCGACGAAGCGGGCGGGTTCGACGGCCAGGTCCACCCCGCGCAGGGCCTCGACCGCATGACCGCCCTGGCGGTAGGACTTGCTGACGTGTTCGACGATCAAGGGATTCATGTGTCGGTATTGTTGACCGCCCGGCCGGCGGGGGCAACGCGGGGCTGAATCGGGGCTCGCCCCGGAGGCGCGGAGCGCGACAGGAGGCGTCGAGCGGCATGGTGTTCGGCATCCGGACCTGCGCTGAAGCTCCGGTCCGGCTTGCCGGTCGGCAGGCATTTGCCCCATGGGCATGGGGGATGGTGGTACAATCCACCTGGCAATGGCAGATCGCACGAAGACCATTACCGCGGTACGGTTGCACGGTCGGCGTGACCTGCGGGTCGACCGGATCGCCCATCCCGGCGACCCGGCGCCCGGGCAGGTGCGGCTGCGGGTCAGCGCCGTGGGCATCTGCGGCAGCGACCTGCACACCTGGAGCGAAGGACGCATCGGTGACACCGCCATCGCCTCGCCCGTCGTGCTCGGGCACGAGTTCGGCGGGATCATCGACGCGGTCGGCGATGGCGTGCAGGCCGACGGGACCGGCGCGGCCCTGGAAGTGGGCCAGCGGGTCGCGGTCGATCCCGCCCAACCGTGCGGCCGCTGCGAACTCTGCCGCCGGGGACATCCGAACCTCTGCAAGAATCTTCAGTTCGCCGGCCAGTGGCCGACCGACGGGGCGATGCAGCAGGTCATGCACGTGCCGGCGAGCTGCTGCTTCGCCATCCCCGATGCGATCAGCGACGACGACGCGGCGCTGCTGGAGACGCTCGGGGTGGCGCTGCACGCGGTCAACCTCGCGAAGATCGAACCGGGCGAATCCGCAGTCGTGCTCGGCGCGGGACCGGTGGGCCTGTGCGTGGCCCAGGTCGCCCGTTTCGCCGGCGCGGCGCCGCTGTTTATCACTGAGCGGCTCGACCATCGTCTCAACATCGCCGAGCGCTTGGGCCTTCAGGCCGTCCATGTCGACCGCGAAGATGCCCAGCACTCGATTCACGTCGGTACGGGCGGGCGGGGGGTGGACGTGGCCATCGAATGCGCCTGGGCGGGCAGCGCGGTGCAGCAGGCGGCGGAGATGCTGCGGCCGGGGGGCCGACTCCTGCTCGTCGGCATCCCGGATGACGATCAGCTCACCCTCACCCATTCCACCGCCCGGCGAAAGGGTCTGACCATCACCATGGTCCGGCGAATGAAACACACCTGCCCCCGGGCGATCGACCTGGCCGCCGGCGGTCGTGTCGACCTCCGCCGACTGGTCAGTCACCGCATGCCGCTGGCCCAGGCGCCGGTGGCGTTCTCAATGAATCATCGCTACGAGGACGGGGTGGTGAAGGTGATTCTCAAGCCGTAGGGTCCGGGCTCGGCCCGCCTCGCTTCAGCGAGTGCGGGG
>CAYFQS010000069.1:1884-13096 GCA_964345245.1 uncultured Planctomycetaceae bacterium
GGGCTCGGCCCGCCTCGCTTCAGCGAGTGCGGGGCTCGGGGCCGCGTCGGGTCAGCTACGGTAACACGCTCGGCCGCGGCTCGTTGTTGTTCAGTCCGAGCCATTCGATGCGGCTGATGCGGTACTCCCCGTCGTCGCCTCGCCGCCAGTCGAGCACCCAGTTCGTCTTCACCTGGCCCACCTCGTCAAAGAGCATCCAGATCGCGATGTAGGTGCGGCCGTGCCCGGGCTCGACCATGTGCGCCTTCAGCGCGGTGCGGGCGAATACCTCGGTGGTGTAGCGCTCGCTCACCCGGCCGGCGAGGGCGATGATCTCCTCGCGGTCGTAGCTGAAGTCCGGCACGTGGGGGATGGTAAATATCACGGACGGGGCCAGCGCGTCGCGAAATGCGTCCATGTCCCGGATGGGCGGCATGATGATCTCGGAGACCGCGCGGGTGCGGGTGAGCACCTGCTCGCGCCCGGTGTGCACAACCGTGGCGAGCAGAATGGCGATCACGCCGAGTGCGGCCACGATGAGCCCGACCTTCCGCCCCCGCGCGGTGAGCACGGCCGCGACGATCAGGCCGGCGAGGATGAGCACCGACCCCAGCAGCCATTCGTTCTCAAGCAGCAGGTAAGGCAACAGGTTCACGCTCGGCCAGTCGTGGGGCAGCAATGTTGAAGCCCTTTCCGGCAAGGTTCCGATAACATTCACGGGCGACGCTGTCGTGATGCGCCGCCAGAGGAAAGTACCGTAGCACGCTGCGACCGGTTGCACATGCCCGAGACGCTGGAGCGGAATCTTCAGGCCCTGGAGCGCGTCGACGCCGACCTCGCCGGTCGGCTGCGCGAAACCAGCGCGCGCCCCGGGCTGACGTGGACGAGGTCGAAAGAGAATGACGCCCCCTCCGCGACGGTCGCCGTGACGGACGAGGGCGGCGGCGAGCGGCGGATCACCCTCGCCAGCCGGTTCCGTCCGCTCACCGAGGCCGATCGGCTCGTCGACGCCGCCGACCTCAACGCCAACGCCGCGATCGTCGTGCTTGGCTTCGGGGTGGGCCATCACGTGGCGGCGCTCGTCGAACGCTGCCGTGACAAGGCGGTGGTCATCGTCTACGAGCCGGACGAATCCCTCCTCCGGGCCGTGCTCGAACATCACGACGTCTCGCGATGGATCGCCGGGCAACACCTTGCCCTCTTCGCCGGCGACGTCACCACGCCCGCGATCACCCGCCGGCTCGAATCGACCTCCGGGATCATCAGCCAGGGCGTGCAGTTCATCACCCACCCGCCGACCCGCCAGTTGCACGCCGAGGCGATCCGCGAGTTCTCCGAGCAGTTCGCCGGCTTCGTCGCCTACTGTCGCACGAACCTGACCACGACCTTCGTGCACGCGACGCTGACCTGTCGCAACCTCGTGCGGAACCTCGCCCATTACGCGGCCGGGCCGACGATCAACCCCCTGTGCCGCGCCGCGGCGGGGTATCCGGCGGTGCTGGTCAGCGCCGGGCCTTCGCTGGCCCGGAACCTCGCCCTGCTCGCCGAGCCGGGCGTGCGGGACCGCGTGGTGATTATCGCCGCCCAGACCGTGCTCAAGCCGCTGCTCGCCCGCGGCATCCGCCCGCACTTCGTCACCGCCCTCGACTACCACGAGATCAGCCGCCGGTTCTACGAAGACCTCCCGCCGCTCGACGATGTGACGCTCGTGGTCGATCCGAAGGTCAACGAGGCGGTGGTCGATCACTTCCCCGGTCCACTGCGGATGTCCGCCAGCGGGTTCCTGAACGTGCTGCTCGGCGACACGGCGCCGGACACGATGGGCCTGCCCGCCGGGTCGAACGTGGCTCACCTGTCGTTCTACCTCGCCCAGCATCTCGGCTGCGATCCGATCATTCTCATCGGCCAGGACCTCGGCTTCTCCAACGGGCTCTACTACTGCCCCGGTACCGCAATTCACGACGTGTGGGCGCCGGAGCTGAACCCGCTGAACCCGGTGGAGACGATGGAGTGGCAGCGGATCGCCCGGCACAAGGCGCACCTGAAGCGGACGACCGACCAGGCCGGCCGCACGATGTACAGCGACGAGCAGATGCTGACGTATCAGCGGCAGTTCGAACGGGATTTCGCCGCGGCGGATCAGACGATCCTGAACGCCACCGAGGGCGGGGCGGTGATCGCGGACGCCGAGGCGACGACGTTGCGTGACGCCCTGGCGAATCATGCCGGGCGCGAGCTGCCCGACCTGCCGGCGCCGGCGGCGGGCCTGGACCGCGAGCGATTGCGCGAGGTCGCCGCGTGTGTCGGCCGCCGCGTTGATGAAATCCGCAAGCTCCGCCATACCAGTCAGCAGACGCTGCCGATCCTCGAGAAGATGCTCGCCCGCCAGCGCGACGGGCGGGCGATGGAGCGGCTGTTCAGCAAACTGGAACGTCGGCGGGAGACCGCCGAGTCCCTCAGCGAGGCGCACCAGGTGGTCAATCACCTGAACCAGGTCGGCGTCTTCCGCCGCCAGCGGGCCGACCGGGCCATCCAGGTGGATGGCGAGCTCGATCCCTACGAACGCCAGCGTCGGCAGCTCGAGCGCGACATGGACAACCTGACCTGGCTGATCGACGCCTGCGAGCAGGCGCATCAGCTCATCGAGGAAGGGATCGAGAAGCTGGCGGCGCAGACCGCGTCGGCCGGCGATGGAGCAAAGAAGACCGCGACCGCATCGGTGTGAACTGTCATGATCGAAAACGCCCCCGGGATCGCCGCCGTGATTCTCGCCGACCCTCGGGCCGGGCCGCTCGGCCTGCCCGCGACCTGCGATGCGCCATTCGCCGGCACGACCGTGCTCGGTGCGGTGTTGCGGCGGCTGAGCCGGTGTCGGCGGGTGGACGTGATCGTCATCGCGCACCCGCGGGGCGAAACGCCGACCGTTCCGGATGCCGACCATCTCGGCAAGCCCGTGACGCTGCACCCGGTCGACGGACCGCTGTTCGCCCCCGGCCACGCCCGCTGGGCGGCGGCGCGGAAGTGGCATCCCACCGGGTGGCGCGGCGGGCCGGGTGGGGCGACCTGCTACGATGAGTGCTGGTCCGCCGGCGTGATGGCCGCCGCCGCCCGATCCGCCGGCGCCGCCGCCGCGCTGATCGTCGGACCCGACTGGCCGCTCGTGGACCCGGAACTCTGCGATGCCGTGATCGATCGACACCTCCACGCGCCGCAGGGGCTGCGATTCGCCTTCACCCAGGCCCCGCCGGGGCTCTGCGGCGCCGTGGTCGATGGTGGACTCCTCGATGACCTGGCTGAGAAGGGGCTCAGCTTCGCGTCGCTGCTCGCCTATCGCATTGACCTGCCACAGGGCGACCCGATCGGCAAGGACCTGTGCGTACAGATCGACCCGGCGGTCCGTAACGCAATGCTGCGGGTGGTCTACGACGCCCCGCGTTGGCGACGCCTGCTCGACGCCGCGGCGGATGAACGCGGCGAGGCGGTGCTCGATCTCGACGCCGGCGAAGTCGTGCGGCTTCTTCTGGACAAGCAAGCGGAGCGACCGGCCGCGCTGCCGCAGCATGCGACGGTGGAATTGACGCCGCGCCGCCCGGCAACCGGTCCGATCACGCCCCAGCATCACGTCGAGATCGATCGCCGGCCGATGGACGTCGACGCCGCGATTGAGCTCCTCCGACAGCTCGCCGCCGAACCGGATGCGACGATCACCCTCGGCGGACTCGGCGACGCGCTGGAACACCCGGGCTGGCGACGGATCGTCGACGCCGCCCACCAGGCGGGGGCGTGGTCGATTCACCTCGAAACCGATCTGCTCGTCGAGGCCCACGTGCTCGAATCCCTGCTCGCCGCTCCGGTCGACCTGGTGAGCGTGCGGATCAACGCCGACACCGCGGCGACGTACAAGCGCCTCATGGGCCGGGACGGATTCAAGCAGGTGCTCGGCAACATCGAGTGGCTGCTCAAACAGCGTGGGCGGGCGAGCCGGCCGGGCCTGCCGTGGATCGTGCCTCGACTCGCGAAGACCGCGGACAACGTCGATGAACTCGAGAGCTTCTACGACCGGTGGACGCATTTCTGCGGCCACGCGGTGATCGAAGCTCCGACCCCCGGCTGCGGGCTCGCCCCCGACCTCGCGGTGATGGACATGAGCCCGCCCCGCCGCCGCCCGTGCCGGCAGATCAATCGGCGGCTCACCGTGCTCAGTGACGGGCGGGTGGCCCAGTGCGATCAGGACTGGCTCGGGCGCGAAGCCCGCGAGGCCGGCCCCACCGAGGCCTGGCGGGCCCTGGGCGAATTGCGTGACGCCCACGCCGCGGAGCGATTCGACCGCTCCCCCCTCTGCGCCGTCTGCCGCGAGTGGCATCGGCCGTAGGTCGCCGGCACCCGTCGGCGCGGCCCCCGCTCCCATGCATTCCCACCGATCCGCTGCAATTCCCCGGCTTCCCGACCGCCTCGCGCCCGCTCCGCGGCCACCCACCCAACGCACGACCCTGGCATCCCCGCGTCACAAAAAAATCATCCTGACACCTTTTCTGCCTCAAAACATTTCTTGACTGCCGTCAGGTCGGACAGTACAATTCGTTTTGAAGCATTCATCATATTGTCTAGGGGTCTATGCCATGTCTTACCGTCGCGCTTTCACCTTGATCGAACTTCTGGTCGTCGTCGCCATCATCGCCATGCTGATCAGCATTCTGTTGCCGGCGCTGGGGTCGGCCCGCGAGGTCGCCCGACAGGCCGTGTGTCTTTCCAACCAGAAGCAGCAGGCGACCGCGATCCATATGAACGCCTCGGACCGCGGGTCGTACGTGCCCGGCAACGCCCAAGCCAGACACGTCATCGCGAACATGGGCGTCACGGACTGGACCATTCCCGACTGGGAACCGCACGATGGCTTCCAGAACAACATCAGCGGCTCCTACGGCGTCTACTACACATGGTTTCTGATGCGTGACGGCTATCTCGTCGGTGAGAACAAGGTCTTTCGGTGTCCGTCGGATCGGCGCGTGAGCGTCGCGGAAGCCAATCAGCGCGGTTACCCGGGCGACGCGCGGACCTACCAGACCAACATCTGGGGCCGCAACAGCTACTCGCTGAACAATCACTTTTCGCGGGCGGCCCCGCCGAACCGGGGCGGCAAGTTCTTCCGGGCCGAGCGACCGCGGAGCAGCTACCTCGAGTCGCTCGCCTCGCCCGGCGGCCTGCCCATGGTCCTGGAGTACCGATCGAGCGGGGCGTTCATCTTCGGCTGGGAGGGCGGACACTGGACCGAAGCCCACCCCCCCAACGTGCCCATGCGAGGCGACACGCACTCGGGGCTGGAGTGGGCACTGGGATGGGCCACCGGCGGCTCGCCGACAGACGGGATCACTATGCACGGCCAGAAGCCGTGGGTCGGCGAGGACGCGCCGGACCGCAGCATGAACATCGCTTTTTTCGACGGGCACGGCGAAACCGTCAGCGACACCTGGCGCTACGTCCAGACCGAGACCAACATCGCCGACCAAGAGACTGATCCCAAGGCGCGGGGCGTGCTCACCCGCAAAGCCAACTGACCGAACCCGCCGACCTGCGGCAAGGTCGGTCGGACACAAACAGACCGGATCGAACCGGCCGTGGCCGCTGGTTGGTCGGCTCGACTATACTATTGACCGCACGAATCCGACGTCCGCCCTTGTCTCGGGAGGCGCATCATGTCAAAGCGTTCTGCCTTTACCCTCATCGAACTGCTGGTCGTCCTGGCGATCATGGCCCTGCTCGTGAGCGTGCTCCTGCCGGCGCTCGGGCGTGCTCGCGATGCAGCGCGCCTTACCGTCTGCCTGAGCAATGAGAAAGGCGTGTTCAACGCGATGATCGCCGATGCCGCCGACCACAACGGGCGGTACGTGCCCGCCGCGGCCCGGGCGGGCTTCATGGATGGTGTTCCGCACAAGAATCGCCTCTCTGACGATTACTCGAAAGTCACCGACTGGACGGTCGAGGCCGAGGAACCCGGAGATCATTTTGATACGGTGGCCGGGCCGACCAGCTATGGCGGTTCGCCCGGCTACGGTGTCTGGTACAACTGGTTCCTCGCCGAGCAGGGCTATCCCATGACCCAGGAGATCGTCCGTTGTCCGATGGACAAGCGCAGCTCCTGGGCCGAGGCCGGCTTTACCCCGGATCGGATTGTCTACAATCTCGATCTCTGGAGCCGCAACAGCTACGTGCTCAACAGTCACTTCACCCGCACCAAGGCGCCGGGCAGAAACGATTTCTGGCGGGCCAACCGGCCGAGTTCGACCTATCTCAATTCCCTCGGCTCCCCCTCGCTGCTGCCCGTCGTGCTCGAAACGCGGAGCATCTCGCAGCTCTACTTCGGCTGGATGCCCACGGCCTGGGCGGAGGTTCACGGCGCGCCGTTCCCCATGCGCTCCGACTCCCACGCCGGGCTGGAGTGGCAGCACAACGTCTCCACCGGCGCGTGGGGCGAGGGCGTGATGCACGGCTCGGCGCTGTACGTCGGCGCTGACGACCCCGAGCGGGGACAGAACATGGTCTTTTTTGACGGGCACGGTGAATACGTCTCCGACGCCAAACGCTATGTCCAGATGCCGACCGAATTCGCCGACAGCGAAGATGATCTCGGCGACCAGGGCATGCTCGGCCGCAGGAGCTTCTGATCGCCGCACGCAGGTGAGTGAGGCCCGGCCGCCGCCTCGCCGCGGACCCGGCTGGCTTCGCCACGCTTTCGCAACCTTCATGCCCGCCGCGGGTATACCCGATCGAAGTCAATCGTCGAACCCGGCAACCACCGAGGGAGTGTGTGGTCATCAAGCGAAACGGATACGCGCGTGTGTGCCCGGGGGTGATGTTCGGCCTCGCCATCGTGATGGCGAGCGCCGCCGCCGTCGAGGCCAATGGTGTTGATCTCTACGCCGCCGACAAAGGCCCCTGCGAGATCGCCGCCGTGTTGAAACTCGTGCTCCACGACGCCGGGCGCGACAAGGACCTGCCACTGCGGATCACGCATCCGACCCACGGCGGGCCGCACCCGGTGATCATCTGGTCGCACGGGGCGACGGGCTCGAAGGACGGCTACCAGCCGCTCATCCGCCACTGGGCGAGTCAAGGCTACGTGTGCATCCAGCCGACGCACGGCGACTCGCGCCGCCTGCCCGGCGGGGTCAAGACCCTCGACCGCCGGGCCATCGGCCGGCACTGGCGCAGTCGGCCGGAGGACGTGTCGTTCATCATCGATTCGCTCGGCGAGATCGCGACGCGAGTCGACGGGCTCGCGGACCGGATGGACGCCGAGCGCATCGGCGTGGGCGGGCATTCCTATGGGGCCCACACCACCATGCTCATCGCGGGTGTGACGCTCCGGGCCGGCCGGGTCGCCATCGACCTCGGCGACGAGCGCGCCGAAGCGCTGCTCATGATCTCGCCCCAGGGCCCCGGCGGCGGGCTCAACGCCGAGTCCTACGCCACCATGCGCAGCCCGACGATGATGATCACCGGCGACAACGACGGCTCGCCCTTCCGTGAAGACAAGGGCGACTGGCGGGCGAGGGCGTACGAACTCGCACCGCCCGGCGACAAATACCTCGTCTGGATCGACGACGCCTATCACGGTTTCGGCGGCATCGCCGGCCCGATCCGCTATCCCTCCAGCGGGGCGGACAACGACGATCACGTCGCCTGGGTCCGTTCCGCCACGACCGTCTTCTGGGACGCCCACCTCAAGCAGACCCCCGCCGCCCGGACCTGGCTCGACACCGAACAGATCGAACCCGCCTCCGGCAACGAAGTCCGCCTCGAACGCAAGTGACCCCGCACGACACGAGGCGAGAGGTTCAGCCGCGAACCGGGCGCGATGCACCGGGAGAGGGAAGCGCGGCGACGGGCTGCGTTACACCGCCGTGGCCACGGCGGGTGGGCGCATCTCCACCCGGCGGCTCAACCACGCGGTGAGCACGTCCGCCCGGACCGGGACGTTGCCGGGCTGATCGATGGCGATGGCGGCGGCGGCCGAAGCGAGGTAACCGGCGATGTTCAGCGACGCCCCGCTTGCCAGTCCGAGCGTCGCCGCGGCGGTGAACGCCTCGCCCGCGCCCACGGGATCGACCGCCCGATCGCTCAGGGCCGGTACGAATTCGCTGCGCAGACGGGATTGGAACCAGTCGTCCGGCTCGGTCTCCCGCGGACGGAACAGCACGCAGCCCCGCCGGCCCATCGTGACCGCGAGCCGGCCGACCGCCAGCTTTTTCATCAGCGACATCGCCACGGATGGCAGCGACTGGTCGAAGTCGCCCATCGCTCCGCGCAGCTCACGCTCACCCGGCGTGAGCAGGTCGAATTCGTGCATCATCGTCAACGTCCGGCGCGGGCCGCTCACGTCCCCGACGATCACGTCCACCGCGGGCCGCAGCAGTGGGCCGGCCTGGGTGAGCAGGGGGCCGGTCACCGCGCCGCAGCCATGGTCGGCGAACACGGCCGCGTCCGCCCCGCTCCGCAGTTCCGCGATCAGGCCGAGCATCCGGCGCTCCGCGGTCGAATCCAGCGGCTGGGCGTCCGTGCGGTCGACCTTCAGCAGCTTCTGCGTCTCCACCAGGTAACGTTGCCGGGTCGGCAGGGCCTTTCGCGTGACCACCGTGGTGTGCTCGATGCCGATCTCGTCGAGCCGGGCGATCAACTCGCGGCTGTCGTCGTCATCGCCCACCGTGGTAAGCAGGTGCGGCTCAGCCCCGAGGGCCTTGAGATGGGCGGTCAACGCCGCGGCGCCGCCGAGGTAGGCGGTTTCATCGAGGGGCCGGACCGACAGCATCGGCGCCTCGCCGGCTACGCCGGTGGCGTCGCACAGCACGTAGCGGTCGAACATCGCGTCGCCGACCACGATCACCCGCTTGCCGCGCCAGTCCCGGCCGACCATCCGACGGGCGGCGGGGGCGTCCAGTCCCCATCGCCGGCAACACGCGGTGAGGCGGTCGGGTTCACCGAAGCCCGTCTCGCCGCGGCGCCCGCCGAGCACGACGTGCATGTTTTCGATGAGCTGCGACGAGGAGAAGACCACGTCGCCGGACGAGAAGATCACCCGCCCGCCGGCCTCCTCGACGAGCTTGCGCTCGGCGAGGAAACGCGGGTCGTCGCTGTGCTCGTATTCCTTGCCCTTGACGTAGACGTCCGGTCGCAGAGCGCGGAGCACCGGCTCCGCGGTGGGGTCTTCGGCGATGGCCACGTGATCGACGAATTCGAGGGCGGCCAGGTTCTCCGCCCGCAGTTCCTGCGGGACGTACGGCCGGGTGCCGTCGGATTTCTCAATCGCGTCGTCCCCGGTGATCGACACCACCAGCACGTCGCCCTGCTGCCGGGCGAATTGCAGGTAACGCAGATGGCCGGGGTGCACGATGTCGAAGCAGCCGTGACAGAGCACGACCGACCGACCGGCCTGTCGATGCGAATCGACCGCCTGCGCGATCGCGCGGATATCGCTCACCTTTCGCAGCAGGTCGAGCTTCATAGTTTCGTTATCGGCTGTTGCGACGCGAGAAGATGAACGCCGCATCTGGTGATTGGGCGATTGGGGCCTGGTCAATGCGCGGGCGACGCCCGGTCTGGCTGGGGCGAGCGGAAGCGAGCGGCGGGCTTGGCCGGGACTCGGCTCCCAAAGGAAAACGCCGACGTTCGCGGACGTCGGCGCTACCGGTCGCATGTCGGATTTCACTACTCGAGCAGATCGTTGAGCAGTCCGTCGAGGGCGGCGTCGAGCTTCTCATCCGTCAGGTAGTTGCCCGCTTCGATCTCGCGGCGAACATGGTCGACGAGTTCCTGCCGCACGTCGGGCAGTTGCTGGGCCTGGCTGAGCAGCTTGGCGGTGTTGCTGAGTTCCACGGAATCACCACGGCGGGTCTGGGTGACCTTCGCCTCGCCGTCGGCGGCGCGGCGAGCCGCGATCCGCGCCAGGGCCGGGTGAATTCGTCCGATGGGGGTAACCTCATTCATAGTTCGTATCTCCTGGCCGGGGAGTCCGCACGACGAGTCGATCCGATCGGCCCGTCCGGCAATCGGGGCTCTCACAGTCAGAACACTCAACATATCGTACTTCGCCGCCCAATCACTTGAACCTTTACGTCCCCGGTCATTGACGAGCCAACTGCATACAAAAAAGGGGTTTACAATATTAGCTCACGTGACGCTCGTCGGATTGGCAACATGCCCGCCCCACAAGCGGCAATATTTGCGCGGACCGCGCGCCGCCAGATTCCCTATTTTAACATTTTCGCGTTATCGGTCTTAATGACCCAATTGATCCGGCGTCTTGCCATTGCCGCCTGCGAGCGGGTACGCTATGTCATCCATGATCGGCTTTCGCGCACATCTTCCCGCTTGGTTACTGCTTACGGCGATCATTGCCGGGCACGCGATCGTCGGCTGCGAACGCCGCGTCGTCTCCCGCACCGGCTGGGCCGGCGTCGCGGACTGGGAGAATGACCCCAACGCCGCGCAGCGCTCGTCGGACAATCGCGATCCGGACGGTGGGGGCGACGGCGAGGTCGAGATCAACGCCGCCACCGGAAACGTCTGGGCCATCGCGGTCGACGTGTTCGACGGGCCGAACCGCCGGGACGACGCCGCCGGACGCCGGGCGGAGATCGTCGGCCGCACGAACCGGAGCCGCTGGTGGGTCCACGACGAGGCGGACAACTCGATGCTCTACTACGGCAAGTACGAGTCGCCTCAGACCGCCGCCGCCCGGCGCGACCTCGAAGCGGTCAAGGACCTTGTCGAACGTGAGCGCGTCAAGTCGTCGGCGCCGTGGGGGCCGTTCCTCACCCCGGTGGAAATCGCCCTGACCGGCGGGGCGGCCGGCCGCGATCTTCGCACCGCCGCCGACCGCGGCATGTACACGCTGCAGATCGGGTTCTACGACGGCCCCGAACGCCGCGACGCCGCCGAGCAGGCCGTCGCCACCCTCCGCGACCAGGGAACCGAGGCGTACTACTTTCACGGGCCGAACCGTTCGATGGTCACCGTCGGCGTATTCCCTGAAACCGCGATCCAGATCACCTCCTCCGGCACCGAGTACGCCCCGCAGGTCGAGGCATTGCAGGAGCAGTTCCCCTACAACCTCGCCAACGGCCGCAAGCTCAAGGAAACCCACCGCACCGGCGAGGTCACCCACCAGCCGAGCTTCCTCGTCCGCATCCCCGGCGCGCCGTGACCACGCGCGAGATCGTAAAAAGGTGTCAGGAAC
>CAYFQS010000070.1:0-13022 GCA_964345245.1 uncultured Planctomycetaceae bacterium
ACCGACTTCGGGGGATGAGCGGCCCGCCGCGGCCCGCCGGGAAAGCGTGGCATCTCACACAGGCGAATTCGCCGCCGGGACGCCGACGCGAGCCAAGGTCGCCAAGGGAAGTGGAGGTGTCCTGCGCCGCTCCTCGGCCGCTCCCGGCCCGCAAACCCGCCATGCCTCGGTCGCGGAATCGGGCAACACCCGAGGCCAACGGCCTCGTCGCCGATACGGCGAACTACGAACGGACCGGCCACCGAAACCGCATGACGGTTCGAATCGCGCGGCGACCTGCGTGTCTTACGCCGCCGCGGCCTGCACTGATTTCTTGATTTCTTCGGCGATGTCGCGGGCCTTTTCCTGCAAGGACGCGTCGTCCTCGAACCGCTTCACGCCGACCGAATTCACCGTGGCGTCCGGGCCGAAGAGCATTTTGATCCCGCTCAGTTCGCAGTCGTCGCCGTGGCCGCAGCGGATGCACGGCACGTTGCCGCGGATGACGATGGTGCCGACGTTCTTCATGCCTTCCTCCATCATCCAGAAGGCGAGTTGATTGGTCGCCATGTCGGCGGCCGGCGGCAGGGCGGGCGCGTCCGGCGGACAGGCGGTGGTCACCACCGATGCCCCGATCTTGCCCTGGTTCAGCCCCGTCTGGTGCCGCAGGCAGTACATCCGCTCCATGAACGTCTTGGTGCGAGCGTCGAGACTGCTGTAAGGCGTGAAGGCGCCGATCACGAAGGCGTCGGCCTGGCGGAACTTGTCCGCCAGTTCCATCGCGTCGTCCCAGATCACGCATTCGTTCGTCTCCTTGCAGCCGAGACACGCCCGGCAGGGCTCCATGCTCAGTTCGCTGAGCTTGATGAACTGGCTCTCGAAGCCGGTGTGTTCGAGGATGAACTTCACCGCCCGGTCCGTGTTGCTGTTGGGGATGGGGCTGCCGCTGATGCCGAGGATACGCGCCGCCATGGTGGTCACTCCCTTGTCCGGGGTTTGGCCGAGCACCCGAGTGATAGCAGTTTAGCCGGGCGTGACGGGCGGGGAAACAGGCGAGGCGGCGAGACCGCTTGCCGAAGCCGCCCCGGGATGCGGGTCAGCGGGGCCCGCATCCGTCGCAGATTCGCGACCCGCCCATCGGCCTTTGCCCGGAATCAACAATTCAGTCCCGCGCTCCCGCCGGGCCGCGGCCAGGCGTGTTGCACCTTTCCGGTCGATCGCTACCTTGCACCCACCATGAGCGAGCAACCCAACATCGTATTCATGATCTGTCACGATCTCGGCCGGCACCTGAACTGCTACGGCGTCGAGACGGTCACCTCGCCGCATCTCGACCGACTGGCGAGCGAAGGCGTGCGGTTCGACGGCGCTTTCTGCGTCGCTCCGCAGTGCGCCCCGAGCCGGGCGGCGATCACCACCGGCCGCTACCCCCACGCCAACGGATTGATGGGCCTGTCACACGGCAACTTCGGGTGGGACCTGCATGATGAGGAGGTATTTCTTCCTCAGCGGCTGAAGGAAGCGGGCTATCACACCGTGCTGGGCAGCTTCCACCACGAAGGGCGCAAGCCCGTGGAGCGAATGGGCTACGACGAGCACATGAAATGGGGCGGACCGGCCCCGCGCGTCGCCGACCAGGCCTGCGACTGGCTGCGCGGCCGGTCCGTCGACGAGGCGCCGTTTTACCTGAACCTCGCGTTTTTCGAGCCGCATCGCCGCTTTCCCGACTTCGGGCACGCCCCGGACACAAGCCGGGGCGTGAGCGTGCCGCCGTTCATCGTCGACGAACACCACAGCCGGGAGGAGTTCGCCTACTTCCAGGGCGCGATCAAGGCCCTCGACGAAGCGGTGGGCCGGATCGTGCAAGCGATTGAGGATGCCGGACTGGGCGAGAACACGATCGTCGTGATCTGCGCCGACCACGGCATTCCGTTTCCCCGGGCGAAATGCGCGGTGTACGATCCGGGGCTGGAGGCGGCGCTGATCATGCGCTGGCCGGGCGGCGGTTGGGTCGCCCCGGGCACGGTGTTCGACCAGATGATCCCGAACGTCGACTACCTGCCGACGCTGCTGGAGTTGATCGGGCAGCCGGCGCCGGAGGGCATCCACGGCCGATCGTTCGCTCCGCTGCTCCGCGGCGAGGGGTACGAACCGCGCGATGCGATCTTCGCGGAGTTGACGTATCACGAGTACTGCGATCCGCGGCGGGTGATCCGCACGGAAACGCACAAGCTGATCGTGAACTTCTCGACCGCGCCGTCGTTTATGGACCCGTCGCAGACGTGGCGTCGCAAGTGCCGGCCGGTGCATCCGGCCGACCCGGTGCACTCGTACCACGTGCCGCTGGAGCTATACGACCTCTCGGCCGATCCGCACGAGTGCAACAACCTCGCCTACGACGACTCGCACGCGGACCTCCGGGCCGCTCTGCTCCGTCGGCTGCGCGCATGGATGCAGGAGACCGGCGACCCGCTGCTGCAGGGCGTGCCCGCCGGTCCGCCGTGGCGCATGGCGATGCACGCGATGCAGACCGGTGAGGCGGTGCGGGTGCCGCAGGATATGGGGCATTGATCACCTCCGGCCAAGCCGGTCGGGTACAATGCCGTTGAGGTGATTCAGTCAGCTTCAAGACACACCCACGCGACACTCGAACGTACGACCACTGACTGGACCACTGGCGGGACTGTGGCGATACCGTGTCGTTGATCACCGTGTTGTCTGTCGGATCGACGACGACGCCAGGATCGTGTTCTGAAGATCGTGTCCCGTCAAGACGCATACTGAACGCTACGCCTCCTGGTTCGCCGTCGCGTCGCTGACGCCGTGGATCATGAACCCGCCGTCGATGTTGATGCACTCACCGTTGAGGAATCGGCCGGCGGGGCTGGCGAGGAAGACCGCCGCCCCGGCGATCTCATCGGGCTCCCCGAAGCGTTCCATCGGCGTGCATTCGAGAATCCGGCGGCCGCGGTCGCCGCTCTTGAGAATCTCGCGGTTCTGGTCGGCCGGGATGAAGCCCGGGGCGATGGCGTTGACCCGGATGCCGTACAACCGCGGCCATTCCACCGCGAGTTGGCGGGTCATCGCCAGCAGCGCCCCCTTGCTCGCCGCGTAAGCGCTCACCTCTGAAAGGGCGAGGAAACTGGTCACCGAGCAGACGTTGACGATGCTCTCGCCGCCGGCGTCCGTGTCCGCGCCGCCCCGTTCGTCGCAATGGCGGGCGAAGGCCTGCGAGGCGTGGAAGGCCCCGAAATAGTTCACGTCCATGAGGAACCGGTGCTCGGCTTCCTCGACCTCGAGCGTGGGTTTCTTGAAGTTCACGCCGGCGCAGTTGACCAGCACGTCGAGTTGGCCGAATGATTCCACCGCGGCCCCGATGGCCGCGTCGATGGATTCACGGTCGGTCACGTCGAGTCGGGTGGAGAGCACGGCGTCGTTCGGCCGACCTTCGCTGAGCTTTTCCAGGGCTCCGGCGACTTTCTCCGGCTTGCGGGAGCCGACCGCGACCTTCGCCCCGGCGTCGAGCATGGCCTCCGCAATGGCCAGGCCGATCCCACTCGTCCCGCCGGTCACCAGGGCGTTCTTCCCCGTCAAATCGAATGCTAAACTCGGCATCGTGCGCGTTCCTTCTTCTCGGGTGCGTGTTGGCCTGATCCCTGTATAATTGCCCCACGTGAATTTGCAAAGGCCCCCCTGAGCGAAATGCACTCGAATCGCATCAGTCTCTTCGTGACCTGCCTGACCGACACGTTCTACCCGCGCGTGGGCCGGGCGGTGGTGCTCGTGCTCGAGCATCTGGGCTACGACGTGGATTTCCCGGCCGAACAGACCTGCTGCGGCCAGCCGATGTGGAACAGCGGCTGCCACAAGGACGCCGGCGACCTCGCCCGGCGGATGGTGGATGTATTCGACGACGCCGGGACGGTGATCACGCCGTCCGGCTCTTGCGCGGCGATGATCCGCGATTACTACGGCGACCTGCTGAAAGACGACGCCCGCTACGAGCAGCGAGTCCGGGTGCTGTGCGAGAAGACGCAGGAGTTCGTCGAGTTTCTCACGAAGACCGCGAACGTGGATTTGCGCGACCTCGGCTGCGCCTGGCCGCCGGATGGCGGGCCGATGCGCGTGACTTACCACTACAGTTGCCATCTCCGCGGGATCGGCATGACCGACGAAGCCGTCCACCTGCTCCGGCAGATCGACGGCATCGAGTACGTGCCGCTGGAGAAGATGGACCAGTGCTGCGGGTTCGGGGGAACCTTCGCCGTCAAATGCTCCGAGATTTCCGGGGCCATGGTGCGGGACAAGGTCGGCTGCATCGCCGCGACCGGGGCCCCGGTCGTCGTGTGCAACGATGGCGGGTGCACGATGAATATCGCCGGCTCGGCCCATCGCGAGGGGGTGAACGTGCGGTTCAAGCACATCGCCGAGATCATCGCCGAGGGACTGGGCCTTCTGGAACCCGAACCGGCTACTATCTGACGCCATGACGACCACGCCCTCCACAGAATCGCCCGCCGTGCTGTCCCACGAAGGACAGGAGATCCTGTTCCCCTCGCTGCCCTACCACATGGACCAGCGGGTGCAATCGGCGGTCCGCGACGAGCAGCTCCAGCAGTTCGTACTCAATGCGACGCTGGCCAAGGACGATGGGCGGAAGGCGATTTGCCGCGAGACGTTCGGCGAGCGGTACGATGACATGCGGTCGCTCGCGGCGGGGATCAAGCAGCACACGCTCGACCATCTCGACCATTACCTCGAACGGTTCGTCGACAACGCCGAGGCGACCGGCGTGCGGGTGCACTTCGCCAAGGATGCCCAAGAGGCCAACGGGATCTGCCTCGACATCGCGAACGCGGAGAAATGCACGAGTTGCGTGAAGTCCAAGAGCATGGTCACGGAGGAGACGCACCTGCTGCCGGAGTTGGAAAAGATCGGCGTGGAGACCCTGGAGACGGACCTGGGCGAGTTCATCTTGCAGCTCGACCACGACGCACCGTCGCACATCGTCACGCCGATGATTCACAAGGACCGCACCGCGGTGGCCAGAGCGTTCCAGCGAGAACTCGGGGCGGAGTACACCGAAGATCCGCAGCGGCTGACGCAGATCGCCCGGAAGTACCTGCGGGCGAAGTACCAGCGGGCGGATCTCGGCATCAGCGGCGGGAATTTTCTCGTGGCCGACACCGGCTCGATGGTGCTGTGCACCAACGAGGGCAACGCGACGTTCTGCACCACCGCCCCGCGGGTGCATGTGGCCTTCGTCGGGATCGAGAAGCTCGTGCCCAGCTACCGCCACCTGTCGGTGCTGCTCAAGCTGCTCACCCGGTCGAGCACCGCCCAGCCGATGACGATCTACACCGACATCATCACCGGCCCGAAGCGGCCCCACGAGCATGACGGTCCGGAGCAGGTGCACGTGATCCTCGTGGACAACGGCCGCACACAGATTCTGGGCAATGAAGCGTATCGTGAGTCGCTGCGATGCATCCGCTGCGGGGCGTGCCTGAATTCGTGTCCGGTGTACCGCAAGGTCGGCGGGCACAGCTACGGCGCGGTCTACAGCGGGCCGATCGGCTCGATCATCACGCCGCTGTTTAAGGGGCTGGCCAACTACAAAGACCTGCCCGCCGCGTCGAGCTTGTGCGGGGCGTGCTTCGAGGCCTGCCCGGTCAAGATCGACATCCCGCACCTGCTGATCAAGCTCCGCCGGGACACGGTCCAGGCCGAGCTGAACAGCGTGTGGGAGCGGCTGGCCATGGCGGGCTACGCCATGTCGCTGAAGTCGAAATGGCGGTACGAGCTGAGCGGGTGGTTCCAGCAAAAGGCGCTGCGATTCAAGGCCGACCGCGACGGGTTCGTCCGACGCATGCCCGGTCCGGCGGCGGGCTGGACGGCCGAGCGAGACCTGCCCGCTCCGGCGCCGCGCAGTTTCCGTCAGTGGTGGAAGAACCGCCCCGACTCACCGAAGAACGGGAAAGACGCGAGATGACCCTCGAACACCTCAAACGCATGGTGGAGCACGACCGCTGGGCGAACCGGCGGATGATCCAAGCCCTGCGGTCGGTCAACGTCAACTCGCCCCAGCGGCTGGCCCACCTGATCAACGCCGAATACGGCTGGCTCGGGCGAGTCAGCGGCGAAGACCTTGGCTCCCCCCGGTTGCCCGACGATGCCTCGATCGACGACTGCGCCGCCGCGCTGGACGCCCTTGACCGGACGTGGGCGTCGGTGCTCGACGGGCTCGACGAGCTGGGCCTGGAGCGTGAGATCGAATACGAACGCGACAACACCGTCCACCACAACACGATCCGCGACATTCTCACGCACGTGGTCATGCATTCGCATTACCATCGCGGGCAGATCGCCCACGCGGTGCGGCGCAGCGGCGGCGACCCGCCCGTGATCGACTTCATCGCCTGGCGCCGCAAGCAGCAGACATCCGCATGACCGACCGCCCCGCGACAACTCGAGAGCAGTTCATGGCCCGCGTCCGCCGGGCGCTCGGCCGAAACGGGCCGGCCAGCGAATCGCCGACGCCCCCGACAGTGGACGAAGCCCTGACGCGACTGGCGAGGTCGGATGACGATTTGCCGACGATGTTCGCGGAGCGGGCGGCGAGCGTGGGCATGGACGTGCGACCGTGCACCGCCGAGACGATCAAGGAGACGCTCGCCTCGGCCCTGCGCGATCTCGAAGTCGAAAGCGCCGTCGCAGGCATCGCCGACAGGGAACTGGCCGAGGCGACAGCGGACGTGCTGCAGTCGGCAGGCGTGGCAACTCCCGAATGGCGCGACGACCGCACCATGGCCGCCGCCTACGACGCCGACGCCGGCATCACCGACGTGCGGGCGGCGATCGCCGAGTCCGGCTCGATCGTGGTGACCAGCGACGCCGCGCGGGGCCGCGGGCTCTCGCTCGCCCCGCCGAGCCATATCGCCATCGTCCGCCACCGCGATGTGGTACCCGACATGCTCGACTACTTCGGCGAACTGGCCGATGCCGCCCCGGCCGACCTGCCTGCCTCGCAGTCGATCATCACCGGCCCGTCCAAAACCGCCGACATCGAGGGGGTGCTCGTGACCGGCGTGCACGGCCCCGGCCGGGTGATCGTGATCCTCCTGGATGAGACCCGGCCGGCATGACCCTCCGGGGGAGCTGCCATCGGTTCGTGAAAATCCCGCTTGACGGATTGACCCGGATGAACCGATAACATCAGCAAGCGACCTTCCCTGCCTCAAGGACAGCCGCATGGCCTCGGTATGCATGTATCTGCAGTTTCATCAGCCGCCCCGCCTGCGACGCTACAGCGTCTTTGACAGCACGGCGGACTACTTCGACCAGCACCACAATGGCGAGATCTTCCGCAAGGTCGCCGAGCGGAGCTATCTGCCCACCGCCCGACTGCTGCTGAAGCTGCTGCGCAAACATGACGGCGATTTCCGGCTGAGCGTCAGCATGACCGGCGTGTTCGTCGAGGCCGCCCGCGAGCACGGGCCCGAGGTGCTCGACCTGCTCCAGCAGATGGCCGAGACCGGATGCGTGGAGTTCCTCAGCGAAACCTACTATCACTCCATCGCGTTCCTCTACAGCCGCGATGAGTTCCGCGAGCAGGTCGAGAAACACGGGCGGATGATCGAGCAGTTGTTCGGCCAGCATCCGAGCGTCTTCCGCAACACCGAGCTGATCTACAACAACGACGTGGCGTTTTACCTCGCGTCGCTCGATGGTTTTCTCGGCGTGCTGACCGAGGGGGCGGACCAGATTCTCGGCCAGCGGAACCCGAATCACCTCTACCGCCCGCCGCACACCGATTCCCTTGCGCTGCTGTTGAAGAACTACCGCCTGTCGGACGACATCGCGTTCCGCTTTTCGGACCGCGGCTGGGCGGAGTGGCCGCTCACCGCGGACAAGTTCGCCCGGTGGGTCGATCAGACGAATGCGAACGGCGAGGTTTGTAACCTGTTCCTGAACTGCGAGGCCTTCGGCGAGTTCCAGTCCGCCGAATCGGGCGTGTTCGATTTTCTCGAAGCCATGCCCCGGCAGATCATCGACACCGGCCGCAACGACTTCCGCACGGTGAGTGAAGCGATCGAGTCGTACGACCCGGTGGGCGATTTCGATGTGCCGCACATGATCTCCTGGGCGGACACGGAGCGCGACCTGAGCGCCTGGCTGGGCAACGCGATGCAGTCGAACGCCCTGCACGAGCTGTTCAAACTGGAGCCGAAGATCAAGGCCACCGGCGACGCGGAGCTGCTGGCCGACTGGCGGAAGCTGACCTGCTCGGACCATTTCTATTACATGTGCACGAAGTACTACGCCGACGGCGAAGTACACAAGTACTTCAGCCCGTACGAATCGCCGTACGACAGCTACATCAACTTCATGAACGTCCTGGACAACCTGCGGACCCGCGCCGGCGGGTAGCCGCGGCGAAGAAAGGCCGACGCCCGAATCAAACCCCGAACGCCTGAATGACCCGATGACCGCGGCAGGGGCCCGCGGCACGCGCGCCCATTGGTCATTCGGCCACCCGGGCTGAATTCGGATTTCGGTTCTCGGATTTCCGGTCCGGGACCTTTCCGTTTCCCACCGGGGTAATCCCCCATTTCGAGATTGTTGACGCAATAGTCGTCCGGGTCGTAACGTTGATTATCGTGACGGGGTCAAAGGCATCCGGTCTTCCGCATGGCGTTGGGGTGCGGACAAGGAAGATCGGGTTGCTGAGAACGCCAGGCAATTCGACGCCGGACGATGGGCGGGCCGACGCATCGGCGCGACGGTTGTGTTGTGTTTCGACCCGCTGAACGGACGTGTCGGCGACCGCAGGCGGTGATGCCGAATCGGGCCCCGCGCCCGGAAGGACTTGACCATGCGAGAGCGACCGCCCCCTTAACCGTCCCCCACATCTAACCCGGAACGGTCGGCTCAGCCGGCCACGGCACGACGAACATCCATCACCACGGAAAACACCGAGGAGTCCGAAATCCGAATCGAGGCGCAGTCTCTCAACTCGCGATGACCTGCCGTTGCCCCACCTCCGCCCCGAGGTCGTTGGGGCATTCGGGCATTCGGATTTGATTCGGATTTCAAGTTTTCTTCCTTCGTCGCTCTCTGACTCGCTTTGCGCTTCGCGAACGGACGGCTAGAATCCAGCGTATGGACCGGCTGGAACCCCCGAACGTGTTTGAGCGAAGTACGATGAGCGATCTGCGACCCCGAACCTACATGGACAACGCCGCGACCTCCTTTCCCAAGCCGAAGACGGTGCTGGAGGCGATGCGGCGATACGCCACGCGGCTCGGCGCCTCGCCGGGACGGGGGGCCTACTACGAATCGCGCGAGTCCGGCCGGCTGCTCGACGAGTGCCGGCAGCGGATCAACACCCTGATCCACGGCGAAGACCCGAAGCACGTCGTGTTCACCCTCAACTGCACGGACTCGCTGAACATCGCGATCAAGGGGGTGGTGCGGCCGGGCGACCACGTGATCACCACCGACCTGGACCACAATTCGATCCTGCGGCCGTTCAACAAGCTCGTGGCCGACGGCGTCGCGACGCAGACCCGCGTGCCGGTCGATCCGGTGACCGGCCTGGCGGACCCCGACGACATCCGCCGGGCCATTCAGCCGAACACCCGGCTCATCGCGGTGTTGCACGGCTCAAACGTCACGGGCACGCTGCAGGACATCGCGGCGATCGGCCGGATCGCCCGCGAGCACGAGGAGGTGCTCTTCTGCGTCGACGCCGCCCAATCGCTTGGTCACGTGCCCATCGACGTCCAGGAGATCGGCATCGACCTGCTCGCGGCGCCGGGCCACAAGGGCCTGCTCGGCCCGCTCGGTACCGGGATTCTCTATATCCGCCCCGGCGTCGAGCGGCGGATGACCACGCTCAAGGAAGGCGGCACCGGGTCGGTCTCCGAACGCGACACGCAGCCGGAGTTCATGCCCGACCGCTTCGAGCCCGGCTCGCACAACACGATCGGGCTGATCGGGCTCAGCGAGGGCGTGAATTACCTCCTGCAGCGCGGCGTGGAGCCCATCCGGCAGCACGAACTCGGGCTGATGCAGACCATGCTTGAGTCGCTCACCGAGTGGGGCGAAATGCCGGGGTTTCACCTGTACGGCCCGCCCACGGTGAAGAGCCGCTGCGGCGTGTTCTCGGTGCGGATTGAAGGGTTCGACGCCCCCGGCGACCTTGCGGACGTGTTGGAGAATGACTACGGCATCCTCACCCGCCCCGGCCTGCACTGCGCCCCCGGCGCTCATGCGACGATCGGCACGGCGGAGTTCGGCGGCACCACGCGGTTCAGCTTCGGGCCCTTCCTCAGCGTCCAGGACGTGAAGTACGCCGCCGACGCCCTCGGGCAGATCTGTCACAACCGAAGCGGCGCGACCCGCGCTGCTTCCACGGCCGCCGGTTAATCCCTCGTCCGTCCCCGCCCCCCGCTTGTCCCGCCGCCCGAGACCGCTACCCTGATGGCGATGAAGCCAACCGTCGATCAGCTTGCGGAACGTTGCGGCGACGTGGACGAGCGTCTCGTTCGCCAGCACCTCGAGCGGCTGGACGATGACTACTTCAAGCTCTTCGACCTGCCGCTCATCGCCCGGCACGTGCAGGGCCTGTCGAAGCTCTCCCGCGACAACAATGTCGAGGTTCTCGTCGAAGGCGACGCCCCGCAAAACGTCCGCTGTACCGTGCTGGCCACCGACTACCCCTCGGCGTTCAGCGTGATTACCGGGGTGCTGGCGGGGTCGGCGTTCAACGTCGATTCCGGCGAGGTGTTCACGTATCACAAAGCCCGGCCCCCCGAGAGCCGCAAACGTCGGCCTCGTCCGACCCATCGGCGACGGACGAGCGGCAGCGCGGTCGACCCCATTCGCCAACGGCGAATCATCGACTGCTTCGAGGGGCAGATTCTTTCCGACCAGTCGATCGAAACCTGGGCCAGCGAACTGCACGACCGTCTGGAATCGGTGTTCGATCTGCTCGGCCGGCCGGGCGAGGAAGGCCCGCGCGAGGCCCGCCATCGCGTCAACGAGATGGTCACCGATCGGCTCGCCCAGACCCGCAGCACCGGCCCGAACATGCTCTTGCCGGTCGATATCGAAACGAAGCAGACCGGCGAGCGGACACGGTTGACGGTGCGCTCCCAGGACACGCCGGCCTTCCTCTATTCGCTGAGCAACGCCCTGTCGCTCCAGGACATGTCGATCGAACGGGCGCGGATACGCACCCTCGGCGGGCAGATCGAAGACGAGATCGAATTCGTCGACCTGCGGGGCAATCCCGTGACGGATCCGGAGGCCCTGGACCGGGTGCGGTTCTCGGTGTTGCTGACCAAGCAGTTCACGTATTTTCTGGACCGGGCGCCCGATCCCTACACCGCCCTGTCGCGATTCGAGAAGCTGGCCAGTGACCTGCTTCGCCGACCGGAGTCGGGCGATTGGTGGGAGATGCTCGCCGACCCGCGGGCGATGCAGAACCTCGCCCGTTTGCTCGGAGCGAGCGACTACCTGTGGGAAGACTTCATTCGCCTGCAGTACGACGCCCTGCTGCCCATCGTCGGACCGCACATCCCCGGCGAGCAGGTTTCCGACTCGCCGAGCGAGATGGCCGAGCGGCTCGACGCGGCGATCGCCGCCGCGAAGACCCCGGCCCAGAAGCGCAAGGCCCTCAACCAGTTCAAGGACCAGGAGACGTTCCTGATCGACCTGGACCACGTGCTCGGCGAGCGCGATGATTTCCGCACCTTCGCCGAGCGGCTCACCGGCCTCGCCGAACTCGTGGTCGATCGGGCGGTCAAGCTCGTCTACGACAACCTCGGCGAGGACTTCGGCGAGCCCCGGACCGAGCACGGCGAACTCGCCCACTACGCGGTGTTCGGGCTCGGCAAGCTCGGCGGCGTGGCCCTCGGTTACGCTTCCGACATCGAACTGCTGTTCGTCTACGACCGGGGCGGCAAGACGGATGGTCAACAGCAGATCGAGAACGCGAACTTCTTTGACCGGCTCGTCAGTGAAGTGGTCAAGTACATCGAGGCCAAGCGGGAGGGCATCTTCCGCGTCGACCTGCGGCTGCGGCCGTACGGCAGGAACGGCCCGCTCGCCAGCAGCGAGGAGATGTTCGAGAAGTACTACGCGCCCGGCGGCGAAGCCCACTCCATGGAACGCCTGGCCCTGGCGCGCATGCGGGCCATCGCCGGCGAGCAATCCCTCGGCCGACGGTTGGAGCAGCTTCGCGATCGCTACCTGTATGAAACATCCGACGTGCTCGACCTCGACGAACTCCGCGAGGTGCGACAGAAACAGTTCGAGGAGAAGCGCCAGGGCGACCGGCCGAACGCGAAATACTCACCCGGCACCCTCGTCGATCTCGAATACGCGGTACAGATTCTTCAGGTCCGGAATGCTCGTCAGTCCGAGGCGCTGCGCACGCCACGAATCCATCGAGCCCTGTCGGCATTGAAGGACGAGCGGATTCTCGAACCGGCGGAGGCCAACCGCCTCAACGAGGCCTACGACTTCCTCCGCCGGCTCATCAACGCCCTGCGCATGTTGCGCGGCCACGCGAAGGACCTGTTCCTGCCCAGCGCCGGGTCCGACGAACTGCAGTACCTCGCCCGGCGGATGGGTTACGAACCGGACGACGTGTCGCCTTCGCGGCAATTGCACTTCGATTTTGAGACGCAGACGGCGATCGTGCGACGATTCGTGATCAAGCACTTCGGCGCCGCGATGTTGCCGGAACCGGGGCTGAGCAACGTGGTGGACGTGGTGCTCAACCAGGACATCCCGGACCACGTGGGGCAGGCGATCGTGGCGTCCGTCGGGTTCCGCGATCCCCCGCGGTCGGTTCGGAATCTGCGGCGCCTCGGAGGGGGCGATCGGCGTTACCTGTTCGGGCGGCTGGCCGTCGTCGCCTGCGAACGGATCGCCCACGGCGACGAGCCCGACAAGGTGCTGCAGCGCTGGAGCGATCTTGTCGAGAAGCACCCCGCCCCGCAGGCGCACTTTCATCGGTTGCTGGACAAGCC
>CAYFQS010000071.1:0-12985 GCA_964345245.1 uncultured Planctomycetaceae bacterium
CAGCGTCGACTTGCCCGCGTTGGTGTAGCCGACAAGCCCGACGGTGAAGAAGTCGACGTTGCGGCGTTGAATCTCGCGGTGCTTGCGGGACTGGACCCTGGTGATCTCGCGGCGAAGCTCGGCGGTGCGCTGCTGGACGATGCGGCGGTCGATTTCGAGCTGCTGCTCGCCGGGCCCGCGGGTGCCGATCCCCGCCGGGGCGCCGCCGGCGATCCGCTCGAGGTGCGACCACATCGCCCGCAGTCGGGGATAGGTGTATTCAAGCTGGGCGAGCTCGACCTGCAGCTTCGCCTCGTGCGACCGGGCCCGGCCGGCGAAAATGTCGAGGATCAGCTCCGAACGGTCGACGATCTTGCACTCGACGATCTGCTCGATGTTGCGAAGCTGGGCGGGCGACAGGTCGTTGTCGAAAATGACCACGTTGGCCTTGTGCCGCTCGACGAGCTGGCCGAGCTGCTCGACTTTGCCGCGCCCCATGAAGGCGAACGGGTCCGGCCGCTGACGCCGCTGAATGAGCTGGTCCACCGGGTGGGCCCCGGCGGTGTCGGCCAGGGACCGCAACTCGTCCAGCGGGTCGTACGCCGCATGGGGCGAGGCGTCGGCGGGCGGCTCCGATTCCGGCAGCAGGACCGCCGCCAGGATCGCCCGCTCCCGCTTGACCGAAATGTCCGTGCGCTGCGTATCGGCCACGTGGATTCCTTCACACGGTGCAAACCCTACATGCTACCCGCGCACCGACGCCCTGTCATCGCTATGCTGAACCATCGGCGGCCGGCCGCCGTCTTACTGCCAGGGTGCTGACGACCTCGCGGAAGGGCGATGCTCGCCATGAATCCCATCCGCTCGCTTGCCCGAGCCGGGCGGCGACTTAAAATCAATCGCCTTGATTCTCTGTCGGAGCAACAAATGAAACGTCTGCGCATCGAGATCATCATCCTCTTCCTCCTCATCGGCGTGTTCGTCGGGCGAATCCCCGATTCCCTCGCCCGCAAGGCCGACTACAGCTTCGTCGACAGCATCGTCGACGTGCGCCTCGAAGTGCTCCGCCACTTCGTCAACGAGCCGAACGATGAAAAGATGCTCGAAGGCGCCATCAACGGCATGATCGACAAGCTCAACGACCCCTACACGGTCTACCTGTCGTCCGAGGCGCTGGAGAACTTCGACAAACAGACCCGCGGGACGTTCTCCGGGATCGGCGCCCAGATCGAAAAGAAGGACGGGCAGCTTCGCATCGTCTCGCCCCTCGAGGATTCGCCGGCCTTCGAGGCCGGGATCATGGCCGGCGACATCATCGTCGAGATCGAAGGCGAGTCCGCCGACCAGTACACGCTCCAGGAGGCGATCGACCGGATCACCGGCCCCGAAGGCACGGTGGTGAAGCTGTTGATCCGCCATCCGGACGGCGAGGAAACGCTCGTGCCCATCACCCGCCAGCGGATCGACATCCAGACGGTGAAGGGCATCAGCCGCGATGACGACGGCCACTGGAACTACATGCTCGATCCGAAGCGGAAGGTCGGCTATATCCGCATCACCCAGTTCAGCGAGACCACGGCCGAAAACTTCAAGGCCGCGATCGACCAGTTGCTGGAAGACGACATGCAGGCGCTGATCCTCGACCTGCGGTTTGACCCCGGCGGGTTGCTCGACGCGGCGGTGAAGATCGCGGACATGTTCCTCGACGAAGGGGTGATCGTCTCCACCGATGGCCGCAACAGCCCGAAGCGGACGATCAACGCCACGAGCGACAACGGCCTGCCCGACTTCCCGATGGTAATGCTGCTCAACGAATTCAGCGCCTCGGCGAGCGAGGTGCTCAGCGGCGCCCTCAAGGACAACGACCGGGCCGTCGTGCTCGGCACCCGCAGCTTCGGCAAGGGATCGGTGCAGCAGGTGGTCGCCCTCGAAGGCGGCAGCGGGGCGATCAAGATCACCACCGCGCATTACTATCTGCCCAGCGGCCGGAATATCCACCGCGACGAGGGCGACGAGACGTGGGGCGTCGATCCCAACGACGGGCTCTACGTGGCCATGACGGACGAGCAGCGCCGCGAGATGCTCAAACGCCGCCGGGAGAGCGACGTGCTGCGGCGGGAGGGCAATGGGGAATTGGTCGAGATCACCGCCGAGTACGTGCGTGAGGAACTGGCCGACCCGCAGCTCGGCGCGGCGATCGAAACCATCACCGGGAAGTTGACGGATGGCCAGTGGAAGCAGATCGGCGGCGAGGACGCGACCGCGCTGGCCCACATCGCCGAACGCGACCTGCGTATCCGCCAGCGCGACCTGCTGCTCGAACGGTTGGAAGAGGTCAACCAGGAGATCGACCGCATCACCAGGTTGATCTCCGATCCCGACGCCAAGATTGACAGCGAACTGGAAGCCGAGCAAGACGCCGCGGCGGTCGTCCCTTCCGAGGCGGCGGACGAACTGGAGGACGCCGCCGACGCTGTCGAACCGGACGAACGCGAACCCATCGAGCTGCCGCAGTGACATCCCCGAGCGCCATGGGCGGCGTGCCCCGGGCAGAGCAGCCCGCATCGGCGGGCGCCGTTTGCCCGTGCAACCGGGACGCGACATGACCAGCCCCCCCCACATCCTCGGGCTCGAATCGAGCTGCGATGAAACCGCCGCTTCCGTCGTGCGCGACGGTCGCCAGACGCTGAGCAACGTGATTGCCTCGCAGCACGACCTGCACGCGAAGTTCGGCGGGGTCGTGCCCGAGCTCGCGAGCCGGGCCCACATCGAGCGGCTGCTGCCGGTGATCGATGAAGCGCTGAAGACCGCGGGCATCGAGCTGGGCGACCTCGACGTCATCGCGGTGGGCAACCGACCGGGCCTGATCGGGTCGCTGCTGGTGGGCACGACCGCGGCGAAGACGCTGGCGTGGCTGCTCGGCAAGCCGCTCATCGGCGTGGACCACGTCCGGGCGCACCTGTACGCCGCCGCCCTCGATGCCCCGCCCCTCGAGTTTCCCGCCCTCGGGCTCGTCGTCTCGGGCGGGCACACGAGCTTGTACGACATGGACGGGCCGCTGGCGATGCGGCCGCTCGGCCGCACCATCGACGATGCGGTGGGCGAGGCCTTCGACAAGGTCGCCGCGATCCTCGACATCGGCTTCCCCGGCGGCCCGGCGATCGACCGACTGGCCAAGCAAGGCGATCCCGCCGCGGTGAAACTGCCCCGCACGCTGCTCGACCGCGACTCCCTCGACTTTTCCTACAGCGGACTCAAGACGGCCGTGCTCTACCACGTGCGCGGCCATCCGGTGCGGCGGGGCAAGGAGGCGAGCTTTCCCCGCGAGGCGTCGGAGCTGTCGGACACCCGGCGGGCCGACGTCGCAGCGAGTTTCCAGGCCGCGGCCGTGGATGTGCTGATCGCCAAGCTCGAACGGGCGCTGGAGCAGTTGACCCGCGCCGGTTCGCCCCCGCGAACCCTGGTGATCGGCGGCGGGGTCAGCGCCAATTCTCTGCTCCGGCAGCGGGCGACCGAGTTCGGCGAGGCCCAAGACATCGCGGTGCGCCTGCCGCCGATGAATCTCTGCGTGGACAACGCCGCCATGATCGCCGGGCTGGCCTATCATCGGCTCCGCGACCACCGCGTGGACGACCTCGACCTGCCCGCGGTGGCGACCACGGAGCTTTGATCATGCCCCATGCGTTCCGGTTGCTGCTGGTACTCGGTCTGGTGAGCGCGGCGGGATGTCAGATGAAACCGCCGGAAGGCGTGCAGGCGGTTGCGTCCATGGCGCCGTACGTGGCCGGCGCGCCCATGCCGCCCACGGCGATTCCGCCGGAAGCCCAATTCGTGCTTCTCGAGCCGGGCGTTGATGAATTCCGCATCGTGTCCGGGAAGGGCGAAGGCGGCAGGCGTGAGCAGACGGTCACGCGCGCGGACGATTCCTCGTCGCCCTGGCGGCTCGACAACGGTGCCGGCCAGGTGCAGCACCTCGGGCGGACGGCGGACGGCTCGGTGGTGATTACCGCGATTGAGGACCAACAGCACAACGTGATTACGCGTTTCCAGACGTCGCTGCCGTTGATGCCGGCCGACCCGGCGCCCGGCGAGCCGATTTCCGTCACCACGCCCATCGAAGTCTACCGCCGCGACCAGCTCGACAAGCCGATGGCGACCGGCGAGAGCACGCTCACGCTCATCCACGAAGCGGACCAGCGATTGCGGTGGGGCGGGCGCGATCGGCTCGCCCGCCGCTTCCGGATCGACTACCAAGGCAGCTTCGGCGTGGCGAGCGTGCAGTCGATGTCGGTGTTGTTCTACGTTGACGGGCTCGGCCTGGTCGCCGAACACTATCGCGAGCAGGGCAACGCGTTTCTGGTGCCCTGGTCGAAGCAGTACACGATGGTGCGCATCCCGCGGGAATGATCGCGCGGGCAAGTCGGCGTTACCGATCGAGTGACGCGATTCTGCTTCACGCCTCGATGAGGAAGTCCCCGTATTTCTCGCGAAGCCGGGCGGCTTTGTCGGCCCGGCCGGTCTCTTCCAGCCGCTTGAGGTACTTCGGCAGCGGGCTGTCTTCCGGGCGGTGATGCGCGTGCATCGGCCCGCCGTCGCGGACCACCGTCCAGAGCGGGTCGACCGAGTCGCTGGCGTACTTCGTCATCTTCCACATCTGCGCGTCGTGCCAGCGGGCCAACCGCCACGCGCCCTCGCGGCAGAGCTCAGGATGCTGGGCCGCCACGTCGTGTTGCTCGTGCGGGTCGGTCTCCAGGTCGTAGAGCATCTCCTGCGGGAAGAGGTGGAACCCATCGTGGTAGGTGCGCATGTAGAGCCACTTGCCCCAGCGCACGGACCGCTGGCAGACGTGGCAGCACTGGCTGATGACCAGGTCTTCGCGGCCGACGTCGGCGCCCTTCGTGATGGCGTCGGCGTAGGACTCGCCGTCCCAGATGTCCGGCTTGCGCTCCAGGCCGAGCAGATCGACGATGGTCGGCGCCCAGTCGATGTTGTAGTGCAGGCCGCGGTCGACGTGGCCCTGCTTGCCGCCGGGCCACTTGACGATCATCGGGATGTGGCAGGTGCCCTCGTCCGCCGTGCCGTGTTCGCCGTAGATGCCCAGTTCGCCCTGGTTCTCGCCGTGGTCGGCCGAGACGATGATGGCCGTGTCCTCGTAGATGCCGAGTTCCTTGAGCTTGTCCACCATCCACTTGATCTTGTCGTCAACGTAGCGCACGGCGCAGTCGTAGCCGTCGATCCAGTGCTTCATCGACGCGCGATCGGTGATGCGGGTGGTCTCGCGGGGATGACTGTCGGGATGCGCGTCGCCGTACATGCCAAGGTCAATCGCGGAGTGGGGGCCGGCCTTCTCCTGGTGGCGTTTGATCAACGCATCGTCGTTCAGGTGCTCCGGCAGAGGATCGTTCTCGAAGGGGTTGCCGTACTCCTCCGGTACGCGGTAGGGCGTGTGGGGGTCCCAGAAGTTGATGTGCAGGTACCAGTCGTCCCTGGCTGCGTTGTCCTCGAACCACTGTTGCATGACCGGCTCGACGTCTTCGGCCGACTCCATGCCGTTCTTGCCCGTGTTGTGAATCTCGTTGAACCCGGCATAGAACCACCACGCCGCATGCCGCTGACCGAAGGGGCTGATCATGGCGGTGTGGTAGCCGGCGGTCTGGAGTTGGCGGGCGAGGCCTTCGCTGGCGAAGCGATCACTGAACCCGCGGTACTTGCCTTCGACCTTGGGCTCGGCTGCGGTGGAACCGTGGCCGACCACCCCGGTCTGGATGCCGAGTCGCCCGGCGTAGAACGCCGTCCGTGAAGGCAGGCAGGGCGCGTCGGAGGCGTAAGCGCCGGTGCACCGCACGCCGTCGGCTGCGATGGCGTCGATGGCGGGCGTGGTGTTGCGGTGATAGCCGTAGCAGCCGAAGTGGTCCGGCCGTTGCGAGTCGATGTCGATGTACAGAATTCGCATGGGGGGCTGAAGCTCCGTTTGAGGGTCTTAACGTTACGCCCGCGGGTGAAGCCCTTAGGTATATCCGAAAAGCAGCCCGCACGAAAGGCGACGGAAGAGCCGAAGTGCCGCGAGGGCGCATGACATGGCGCGCACTCTCCCCGGCGCGCGGCCGGGGTCGGCATTGACGGTCCGGGACCGCGTGCCCGACGCGTCGCTCCTGTTTCCGCGTTGGGCGGAGGTTTCGCCTTCGGCCTCGCGCATCGGGTTTCGGGTTTGCCAGCCGCTGCTTATCATGCCCGGCCATGACCGAGAAGCTGCCTTACAAGATCGCCGTCCTGTGCTACCTGTTCGACGAACAGGGGCGGGTGTTGCTCCTGCATCGCGCCCAGCCGCCCAATCAAGGGCTGTACTCGCCGATCGGCGGCAAGCTGCACATGGACGAGGGCGAGTCGCCCGCCGAATGCGCCCTGCGGGAAATTCGCGAGGAGGTCGAACTCGAACTCGACTTCGCCGACATCCATCTCACCGGCCTGGTCTCCGAACGCGGGTTCGGCGGCGAGACGCACTGGCTCATGTTCCTCTACGAGGTCGTCCGTCCGGTCACGGTGAAGCGGATGGAGTTCCGCGAGGGGACGCTGGAATGGCATGATTTCGACGAGGTGGAGAACCTGCCCATCCCCGAGACGGATCGCCAGGTGATCCTGCCGTTGCTGCGGAAGTACCACGGCCGGTTCTTCCACGTCCACATCGACTGCGAGGGCGGGGGTTGCAACTGGCGGCTGGAGTATCCGGCCGAGCGTTGAATCGGGACGCCGAAGCCGCTCAGTCTCCGGGGCAGAGGAAGCGCAACATCATGCGAGCGAGCACGGCCCGGCCACGGTGGTTGGCGTGGATGTAGTCTCGCTGGAAGTAACGGGCGTCGCGCGCGTGGCCGGCCATGTAGGCGTCCCACGCTGCCTGCATGTCCAGAAACGCCACGTTCTCTTCCGCCGCCATTCGCTCCAGACGCTCGGCGAAGCTTCGGGCCCGCCGTTCCGCTGCCTCGGCCTTCTCCGGCGACTCGCGAATTTGCTGCAGCGTCCGCTCGATCCGTGTGTCCAGCGTCGTGACCGCGCCGGTGGAGACGATGATCTCCGGATCGATCTCTTCCCGCACCTGGCGGATGACGCTCCGCATCGCTTCCGGGTCGTTGCCGTGGCTGATCCCGGCGAGTATCAGCAGGTCCGGATCGTAGCGGATCACGTAATCCTGCACGCGGTTTTCGTGCTGGTACCACGTGCAGCCGGTGCCGCCTTTGACTGAGTTGATCAGTTCAATGGTCGCGCCGGGATGCGCATGCTCGAGCAGCACGTCGAAGGCGGAGTTGGCGGTGTCGTTGGCGATGGAGTCGCCGAGCATGACGATGCGCAGCGTGCCGCCGGATTCCAGCTTCTCGACAAGCTGTGGTAAATGTGAGTGGCGATTCTCCGGGGGCACGTACTGAAGCGGCGGGACGGTGGCATAGACCGCCTCGGACCATTCACGGACCCATGACTGCTCGACCGGCTCGATGAGCACTTCGTCGAGTTCGACCGGCTGGGTCTGGGGGGCGAAGGAGATGCGCCCGGTCTGCGCGTTCAGCCGGCCGCGGAAGGCGTATTCGTGCGATCGCCAGTCGGCCGAAGGATCGGCGGCGCTGACGTGATCGGCGGCGAGTTGTTCGCCCTCGGCATCGTACAACCGGCCGAACCAGTAGAACCGATCACTCGACCGAGCGCGGAACGCGAGGCGGTAGTACTGAAACGGTTCCTGGGCAAAGGCGGGGCTGAGCAGGTGTCCGCGCTGGATGGTGACGGCCCCGTCGTCGGTCCGGCCCGCCGGGGGCGCCCAGATCACCCGCCCGGCCGATCCGGCCGCCTCCATCGGTCGCCAGCCGTCCGCGCCCGGACTCTGCCGAAAGCTCGTGGCCACGAGCGGCTCGGACGCGCCGCACGAAAGAAGTCCGCTCAGCAGTGCCATGAGGACCACCAGTCGTGAAATTACAGTAAGCATATGGCGGTCAATCTCGCTGGGTTCGTGGAAAGCCGCCAGCATACCGGCATCGCCACGTGACCGCGACCACGGTGAGAATTCTGTTAGGGGCGATCTGCCCGTAAGCGGGGGCGTATATTAAGCCCGATGAGCATCGCCGCGCAAATGGACCATCCCGGCGTCGCGTCTCTGCCGTACCGCATTGGCACGTTGTGTTATTTGTTCGACGACCGTGGCCGCTTGCTGCTCGTCCGTCGCCGTCGCCCGCCGAGCGAGGGGATGTACTCGCCCATCGCCGGCCGGCTGGCCATCGAAGCCGGCGAAAGCCCCGCCCAGTGCGCCATCCGCACCATTCGCGACCAGGCCGCCGTCGAACTCGAACTCGCCGACGTCCATCTGACCGGACTTGTTTCCGAGACCGGCTACGAAGGTGACGCTCACTGGCTGCTGTTTCTCTATGAGGTGATCGGTGCGGTGAAGGTTGACCGCGTCGATTGTGAGGACGGCTCACTGGAGTGGTACACGTGGGATGATCTCAACCGCCTGCCGGTGCCGGACACCGACCGCGAGGCAATCTACCCGCTGCTCCGCCGATTCCACTGGCGTTTCTTTCACCTGCATATCGATTGCACCAGCGGCAGACCGGAGTGCCACATGGAGTATCCGGCCCCGCCGTCATCCCGCTACCGGATGAACGCGAGCTGAGTTTTGTCCGGTCACCCCACGCTGAGCCACGTCCCGGCGCTTGATGCTTCGTACATCGCGGCCATCACTTCACTGCGATAGGCCGCTTCGTCCGGCGTGACGCAGGGCGGGCCCGACTGCTTCGCGACCGTGTCGAGGAAGATCTCAAATGCGTGCGGCCAGGGCTCGGGCAGTTGCTCCCACTTCGTGAGCTTCTCCTCGGCCCCGGCGATCTTCGGTGACTGGACGTGGAGTTCGCCGCTTACCACCAGGGCGTGGCCTTCGGTGCCGCAGACCTCGCAGGCGACCGGGTTGGCCACGTCCACCCAGCCCGCGGCGAGAGTGCCCACGGCGCCGCTGTCGAACTCGATCAGGGCCTCGCCGAACTCGTCGCAGTCGGGGTATCGGGCGACGGCGACGTCGATCTTCGCCGCGACGCGCTTCACCCCGCCCATCAGCCAGATCAGGATGTCCAGCGAATGCGTGCCCAGATCGCCGAAGGCGCCGCAGCCGGCCTGCTGCACGTCGGCCATCCAGCGCCAGTCGGCGTCGAACCATCCGCCCAGCGCCCCGCCGTGGCAGTTGCTGTGCCGAATCCGCGTGACCTGCCCGAAGCTGCCTTGGCGGATGTGCTCGCGAAGGAAGCGGTGGATCGGCGCGCCCCGCATGAAGTAGCCGGTCTGGAAGGTCACGCCGGCCTGCTCGATGGCGCCGGCCATCCGCCGGGCGTCCGTGGCCCCGAAGCCCAGCGGCTTCTCCACGAACATCGACTTGCCCGACTCCGCGGCCGAGAACACCAGCGGTTCGTGACGGTTCGTCTCCGAGCAGATCACCACCGCCGCGATCCCGTCGTCCCGCCAGATCGCGCCGGCGTCGTCGACGACTTCGGCGTTGAGCGCGTCGGCGTTCTTCTTCGCCCGTTCCGCATCATGGTCCCAGACCTTCGTGATGCGAACGTCCCGGCGATTCTGGATGCGCTTGATAAAACCGGGCGTATGGATGTGGGCGGCGCCCACGAGTGCGAGGTCAATCATGTCGGTGAGTCCCTTCAGGGCGGGCGGCCGGTTACTCATTCTCAGCGGACTCGGCGTACTGCTTCGCTTCCTCTTCGGTGAAGCCGAGCCATTCCATCATGTGCTGATCGTACATATCCTGATGTTCGGGCTTCGAGAAGTCGAGGCGAAGCTCGTTGATCACCTTCGTGCCCATGGCGATCCACTCCCGCCAGGTCGGGGCGGTGTAGTGGTCGTAGATGAATTTGCCGATCGGCCCGCGCATCGGCGGGTCGGGTAGACGCGGGCCCTCCTGGCCCGTGCGCCGGTCGACGATCGTCTCGGCGTCGGGATCGACGGCGACGGGCGTTTCCTTCGTCTCGACGTCCGGGACCTCCGCCCCGATCTTCTCCAGCAGCGAGCCCATGGCCCGCATGGGCATCACGTCGCCCCGCTCCGCCGCGGTCTTGTAGCCGGTGGTCAGAATCTCCTTCGCCCGGTCCTGTTCACCGGCTTTCACGAGAATCTGCCCCAACACCTGGTAGGCCCGCGACAGGCCGGGATCGAGCTCGATCGCCTTACGCATCGATCTCGCCGCCTCTTCCGTCCGGTCGGCGTCCTTGTACGCGTTACCCAGCGAGAACCACCCCATCGCGTTCTCGGGATCGTCGCTGGTCATCTTCTCCCACTGGGAGATCCGTTGCTGTAGCTGTTCGTCAGTCATAATGCGTAAGCTTAGCTGGATTCATCCGCCAAGGCACGGGCGGGGGGCAAACGGGACCGAAAGAAGGCAATCCGAAACCGGAATCAATGGCCGGATGCTCCCAGAGCCCAATGGTTCATGATGACACACGTCGCGTGTTCGAGGCGTTGGGTCCATCGAGCATTGGTACTTGATTCGGGGACTGTCGGCGGGGCCGGCCATGAACGGCAGATTCTCCCCTGACCGACCGACAGGTCAAGTCGGCAGGGCGGCCGGGGGTAAAGTTCAGCCGCGATGCGAGTCCGCCGCCGCAGCGGGTTCTCGCGGATCACCGCAACACCGGCCCATGCCCGCATGGTGGGTTGCGCGAAGTGGAGGAGCTATGATCCGCCATCATGGTTGATGCTGTCCGCCCGGAACTCGCCGCCCTGTTCACCGATCAGTACGAGCTGACCATGCTGCAGTCGTACTTCGCCGAGGGCATGGACGGCGAGGCGGTGTTCGAACTGTTTTTCCGGGAGTTGCCGGAGGTCCGGAACTTCGCCGTGGCCGCCGGACTCGGTCCGGTGCTCTCGTTTCTCGAGGGTTTCCAGTTCACCGACCCCGCGCTGGACTACATCGGGTCGCTCGATGCATTCGGCGATGCGTTCGTTGATCGGCTGCGCGAGCTGCGGTTCACGGGCGACGTGAACGCCCCGCCCGAGGGGACGATCGTCTTGCCCAACGAGCCGCTGTTGCAGGTGATCGCGCCGTTGCCGGAGGCGCAGGTGATCGAGACGATGGTGCTCAACCGGATGCACTACGCGACGGTGGCGGCGTCGAAGGCGGTGCGGTCGGTGCTCGCGGCCGACGGCAGGGCGGTGGTGGACTTCGCCGCCCGGCGCACGCCCGGCGTGGACGGCGCGGCGATGCTCTCCCGGGCGGCGTGCATCGCCGGGTTCAAGGCGACGTCGAACCTGCTCGCCGGCCGCCTCTACGACCTGCCGGTCACCGGCACCATGGCCCACAGCTACATCGAGGCCTTCGGCGACGACGAGTCCGCCTTCGAGGCCTTCGCCCGCATGTATCCGGGCACCACGCTGCTCATCGACACCTTCGACGTCATGGCCGCGACCGATCTCGTGATCGAGATGAGCCGGCGCCTCGGAGACGGCTTCAACGTCGGGGCGGTGCGGATCGACTCGGGCGACCTCGGCGATCTCGCCGGCAAGGTGCGACAACGTCTCGACGACGCCGGGCTCAACGAAATCAACATCTTCGCCAGCGGCGGACTCGACGAGTACCGCATTGCCGAGCACGTGGCCCATGATGACCCGATCGACGGGTTCGGCGTGGGCACAAAGGTCGGTGTCAGCAAGGACGCGCCGGATATCGACTGTGCGTACAAGCTCGTCGCCTATCGCGGCGAGCCGAAGACGAAGCTGTCGACCGGCGTGCCCATGCTGCCCGGCCGCAAGCAGGTGTGGCGGCAATCTGATAGCGGGGTGGCGAGACGGGATGTCATCGGGCTCCACGATGAGAGCTTCGACGGCCGGCCGCTGCTGAGGCCGGTGATGCGGCGGGGCGAAGTGCTCGACGAGGCCCGTGAGTCGGTGCCCGACATCGCCGACCGCCTGCGCGGCGAACTCGACGGGATGCCCGTGCCTCTGCGGCAACTCGACCCGGCCGACCCGCCGTATCCGGTCGAACTCAGCGAGCAACTCGGTCGAACGCAACAGCGCCTGCAGCGCGAACTCTCGCCCTGAGCGCCTACCATGCGCCCGAACGGTTGGCACGCAACTTCTTGTGGAGCTCAGGATGGTATTGCGAACCTGCGTTGGCACTCTCCTGCTGTTGACCCTGGCGACGTCGCATGCCCGCGCCGAGACGCCGCACGTGAACGCGATCGCGGTGGCCGATGTCACCGCGATGGCCCCGGGCGAGCCGTTCCACGTCGGCGTGCTTTATGAACTCGATCCGCACTGGCACATCTACTGGCGGAACCCGGGCGACAGCGGTTTGCCCACGGACGTGGAGGTCAGCGCGCCGGAGGGCTTCACGGTCGGTGCGGTGCAGTGGCCCTTGCCCGGGGTGTTCATGCAGCCCGGCGAGATCATCGGCTACGGGTACGAGAAGAAGGTGCTGCTGTTCGTAGCAATCACGCCGCCGAAGGACCTTGCCGTCGGCGAACGGGTGCGGATCGGCGTGGACAGTCGCTGGCTGGTCTGCCGTGAGTTGTGTCTGCCGGGACAGAAGTCGATGTCGGTGACGCTGGATGTGGTGGAAACTCCGAAGCCCGCGAATGCGAAGCTCTTCGCCGACTGGCGCAGGCGCCTGCCGATGCCCGTCGCCGCGGCGACGGGTGAGGACGGACCGTTGACGACGAAGCCCGGGAAGACGGTTGACGCTGCGGGCGACGACCGCGCCGCCTGCCGTGTCGTGGTGCATTGGCGTCAGCCCCCCGAGCGGGTTCGCTGGCTGCCGGGGGCCGATCCGGCGATCGTCGTCGATAACGTCGATGTCGAAACAGAGGGTCGAACGACCACGGTCCGCTTCTCGGCCGAGCGCTGGCCGGGCCAGACGCCCGGCGATCGGTCGCTGGACAACCTGCTGCTGTTCACTGACGAGCCCGGACAGACGCGGGGGATCGCGGTGCCGGTCGATCTCGGGCCGCTCGCCCCCGGCGCCCCCGGTACCCCCGGC
>CAYFQS010000072.1:0-12860 GCA_964345245.1 uncultured Planctomycetaceae bacterium
CCGCCATGACCGTCCTCGGCCTCGCCGCGCTCGGCCTGTCGATGTCCAAGGGAGCGTGCCTGGCGATGATCGTCGCCGGAGCCGCGGCCCTGCTCGGCTGGCTGGTCGGGCGGCGGCTGCGATCACCCGCATGGTGGCGCCTGGTCGCCTTTGCCGCGGTCGCCCTCGGCATCCTCGCGGTGGTCGGCCGGGCGGCGGCCGGTCGACCCGAAACGCCGGCGGGCGAGCGGTCGCTGTTTTTCCGCGCCCAGTACTGGCAGGCCGCGGCCCGCATGGTGACCGAACATCCCGTGACCGGCGTCGGCCCCGGCCGCTTCAAGCAGCACTATCTCCGCGCCAAGAGCGTCTACAGCCCCGAGGAAGTCGCCGATCCCCACAACGTGTTCGCCACCTTCGCTTCCACCCTCGGCATCGGCGGTCTGGCGTGGTCGCTGTTGCTCATGGTCTGGCTCTGGCGGGCGGCCGGGAAGATGGCCCGCCATGAGACGGCCGGCAGCCCGCCCCTCGACCGCGGGCCTCCGATCCGGACGTGGGCCGTCGCCATCGCCACCGGCATACTGGCGTACACCGCGGCCTACATCGTCGAACTCGGCAGCTTGCCGCCGGTCGTGCCCGCCGCGGTCGGGCTCATGGGCGTGCTCGTGATCATCGCGTTCGTTCTGGGGGCGACTGGCCGCTGGCCGGCGGCGATCGTTCTCGGCATCGCGCCCGTCGCCGTGCTCACCTCCATCCTGCCGCAGGCCGGCGTCTGGCTGCTCGGGATCAGCGGGTTCGTGGCGCTGACCGTCGCCGCGAGCCGAAGCCCCATGGATGGCCGCTGGCGGCAGCTCGGGTTGCTTGTCGCGGCTGTCGCCGCGCTGCTGCACAGCCAGATCGAGATGGGCCTGGCCAACTCGATGTCCATGCCCGTGCTTTGCGTGCTGCTCGGCACCGCGGCCGCGGTCGAGCAACCCCGTCCGCGCCGACGCTGGTCTCCGGCCCTCGCCACGCTGCTCGTGATCGTGCCCCTCGCGTTCTGGCTCGCCATCATCCAGCTTCAGCCGACCATCGCTCACCAGCGCGGCCTGGCGAACGCCGTGACGACCATGCGGGCCGGGGACGTGGAGGCCACGCTCGCCTGGCTGCAGAAGGCCCAGCGGGTGATGCCGCGCGACAGCCGCATCGCCATGGACCGGGCCCGGATTCTCGTCGAGCGGGCCATGGCCGCCGATCAGCGCGGCCGGCCGGTGCGCCGCGATGTCGACCTCGACGCCGCTCTCGACGCCCTGGCGTATGCCCGGAAAGGGGGCTGGCGCATCGCCCAGGTCGAACGGACCGCCGTCCGGATCGCCCTGCAGGCATGGGAGGTGACCGGCGATCGCCGGTGGCGGGAGCGGGCCTCCGCCGCGGCCGACCGCCTTGTCGAGGCCGATCCGAAGGGGATTGAGTCTCACGTACTCGCCGGCGACGTGGCCGCCCGCACCGGTGATCCGCAACTTGCCGCGGATCGGTACAATCGGGCGATTGCCCTGTCCGACTACGCTTACCTCGATCCGAACAAGCAGCTGACGGAGGATGAGATCGATCGCATGACCCCGGAAAAGGTGTCAGGATGATTTATTGGGATGCGGGGATGCCGCGGCAGTGCGTTGGGTGGGTGCGGCCCGGTGAACCGGGCCGCGCCAAGGGCCGGGGGCCGGGGGATTTCCGGGGCGCGTCACCAGGCGTCGCCTCGGTGCGCGGGGGTGACCTGTGACGCGGGAGAAGTTGAACCGGTGTGAACACGCGTGGGACGGACACGTGCGCGCGGCGAATCAACGCCGGGCGGGAATTGGGGATTTCACAAACCGCGTGGAGGACGGACGTTGATGACACGCTCGGCGCGGCGGCGCGCGCCCGCGTGGCGCAGCGTCCCTGTATGGAATGCACCTTGATCAGCCAATGCGATCCCCACAGCCGGATGTCGGGGGTGACACGGGGCGACATGCGGGACGACGTCGCCCAGGCGGCACCCCGCCAACGAGTTACAAAAAAACGCCCCGTGTCACCCGGGGGTGTGGCCGACATCTGCCCGCTGGTGCGCGTGTTGCCGCGCACGACACCGTCGCGGCCGGGGGCCCGGCCGGTCATGCCGGGGACATGACTCGGGACCCGGGCGAATCCATCGCCCGATCAGAGGCGCGCCGCCCGAGCAACGCGATCCGCCGCCGGCGGCTCGCCCCTTGCGGTCGGGGGACCCATCATGCGCCCCTTCGCGGCAATGATCGGCTTGCGGGCTTGATGGCGGCCGGACGCGCGGTAGGATGATGCCTGAATCATGATTGTCGACGCCCATACTCATTTGTGGCAGAGCCCCGAGCAACTCGGGCCGCAGCTTTCGGCGCTGTTGCGTGAGCGGCTGTCTCAGCCGCTCGACGCCTTCGACGCCGGTCCGCGCGCTCACGAGCAGGCGATGAGGTCGGTCGACATGGCCGTGGTCATGGGCTATCGCAGCCGGTATCTCGATGCGGAGGTGCCGAATTCGCTCATTTCGTCCTACGTGGCCACCGCTCCGGATCGGTTGATCGGCCTCGCCGCCATCGACCCGATGATCGACGGCTACCTCGACGAGGTTGACCAGGCGGTGGGCGAGCGGCTCTCCGGGATCACCATCAGCCCCGCGGGGCAGAACTTCCACCCGCTGCACACGCGGGTCCTGCGACTTTACGAGAAGTGCCAGCGACTCGACCTGCCCCTCGCGATTCAGCAGGGCACGCACTTCACGCGGGATTTCAAGCTCGAGTACGCCCGCCCGTTTCTCTTCGACGAGGTGGCCCGCGATTTTCCCGACCTGCGGATCGTCATCGGGCACGTCGGTTATCCGTGGTGGGAAGAGACGCTCATTCTCGTGGGCAAGCACAAGTGCGTGTACGCCGATCTGAGCAACGTCGTCTCCCGGCCGTGGCAGCTTTACAACGTCCTGCTCCAGGCCCACCTGCTCGAAGTCAGCGACCGTCTGCTGTTCGGCAGCGACTTTCCCTACCATTCCCCGGAGCGGGCGATTGAGACGATGTACTCGCTGAACCGATTCACGCAGGGCACCTCGCTGCCCGGCGTGCCGCGGGAGAAGATCCGCGGCATCGTCGAGCGCGACGTACTCGCCTGCTTCGGAATCAAGCGCGGGTCCGGCCCGGCGAGTCGGCAAAGCCCCGCGGAGAAGCCCGGTCGAGCCCCGGCCACGGAGAACCGTTCATGATGCTGCGTCACCGTCTCGTGGGAGTTTGGACCGGCCTGATCGTGATCGCGGCGGGCCTGCTCACCGGCTGCGGGGCCGGCGGGCGACTGGCCGTGCGAAGCGTCGGCGATACCGACATCGCCATCAAAAGCGCTTATGACATCGGCTACTACGCCTTTGACAACGACAACGAACTGAGCGTGCTGCTCATCGAAGGCGAGCCGGACAACCCCTCGCAGGCGTTGCACCTGCGCATGCTCTGGGAACCGCGGGCCGGCCGCACGCCGATGGATATTCACGGCATCAACGCCTCCGTGCGATACGTCGTGTTCGCGGGGGATGAAGTCGGCGTCTACGACGGGGCGGGGTTCATGACGACCTCGAGCTGGTCGCTCGGCCGGACGCTCCGGGCCGCGGTCCGCGACGCGACGCTGCGCCTCACCGATCGCAGCAGGAATTTCGAGGACCGGCTCGGGCTCGCCACGGCGTCCGGCGGGTTCTCGGTGGAGCGAAACGACGCGGTGATGCAGAAGACGCTGCGCCGGCTTGAGCGGGTGATTCACCAACGGCTCGGGTATCCGCGAATGGTGGACGCCACCTCGGCGCGGTGAGCGCCGAGGCGACGGAAGACGCGACATTTCGATAAGGGGTGACCATGGCAGAGCAGTTGCAGCCGACGGGACAACGGGACCATTGGGCCGGGCGGGCCGCCTTCGTGCTCGCGGCGATCGGCTCGGCGGTCGGACTCGGCAACCTGTGGGGCTTTCCCTACAAGCTCTACACCTACGGCGGCGGGGCGTTTCTCATCCCCTACTTCATCGCCATGCTCGTCATGGGCATTCCCCTGCTGATCATGGAGTTCAGCGTGGGACACTGGGCCCAGCAGTCGCCCCCCGGCGCTTACCAGCGCGTGTTCAAGCGGCATCGTTACGTCGGGTGGTGGCTCGTGCTTCTCGCGTTCATCATCATCACCTACTACACCGTCATCCTCGGCTACTGCGTGAACTACGTCTGGGAAAGCATGCTCGGCCTCTTCGGCGGGCAACTCGCCTGGGCGGGCGGCGTTGACGAGGCCGGCGCCCATTTCAGCCGGCTGATCGGGGCCGAGGAAGGCGTCGGCCCCTTCACGCCCACCGGCTTTCAGTGGGTCGTGTTTGTCGGCAACATCATCTCCTGGGGTTTGATCTACCTGTGCCTCTTCCGGGGCGTGAAGTGGGTCAGCAAGGTCGTCCTGCTCACCGTGCCACTGCCCTGGTTCATGCTCGTGGTGCTCACTGTCCGCGGCCTGACGCTGGAGGGGGCGATCAACGGCCTGGAGTTCTACCTCGAACCGCGGTGGGAACGGCTGGCCGATCCCACCACCTGGCGCTTCGCCTTCGGGCAGGTCTTTTTCAGCATGTCGCTCGGCTTCGCCGTCATGCTCAGCTACGCCAGCTTTCTCCACCGTCGAAGCGACCTCAACAACAACGCGGTTATCATCGGCCTCGGCGACCTGGCCACGAGCTTCATCGCCGGCATCGCCGTGTTCTCCACCATCGGCGGGATGAGTCTCGCGACCGGACTGCCCGTGGAGGACGCCACCGAGAGCGGGCCGGGCCTCGCCTTCGTCGCCTTTCCCTACGCCCTGGCCAAGCTCCCCGCCGCCGCCCTGTTCGCCAGCATCTTCTTCATCGCTTTGCTCACCCTCGGCATCGACTCGGCCTTCTCGATTGTCGAGGCCTGCCTCGCTTCCGTGTGCGACATCGGCGATCGTTTTCGTCGGGCCGTCGTCCTGCCAATCATCTGCCTGATCGGTCTGGCCATCGGCACCCTCTACACCTTCGGCAACGCGGGGCTGACCGTACTCGGCACCGCCGACGCCCTGATCAACGGGCCCTTCGGCATTCTCCTGGTCGCCATTGCCGAGTGCGTCGTGGTCGGCTGGGCGTGGCAGGGCAACTTCGTGCGCCGGATGCGCGAGCACGCCAACGAACGCTCCGATTGGAAGATCGGCGTCTGGTGGGACTGGGTCATCCGGTACTTCGCTCCGGCCATGCTCGCCGTGCTCTTCGTCTGGTCCGTCAGTGGGGAGATTCACGGCGAGATGCTCAAGTATCGCAAGGCCCCGCGCATGGCCGAGCTTACCCGGCAGGTCCTGCCTTCGATGGATCAGCGCTTCGAAGCCCTCCGCGCCGAAGTCGCCGAGACCGAGATCGCCCAACTCGGGCAGTTGCAGCAACAGATCAAGCAAGCCGACGCCGCCAACCGACTGGATCGGCTGCGCGATCTACGGTTGCTGACCGGCGAGCTTGAAGCGGAGATCGACCGGCAGTTCGCCACGGCGATCATGGCAGCCGGTCTCGAAGAGAAGTTCGCGGCCTATCAGGAACTCAGCGAAGAGCGGGACCGGCTCGCCGCGGCGGGCGTCGCGCCAAGCTACTCCCCGCCATGGGTGCTCATCACCGGCACCGCGCTGTTCGTGGCCATTCCCGTCGTCGGCCTGATCATCAGCTTCTCCCGGCCGGTTGATCCGGAGCGCCGGCGCGAACGCGCCGGCGCGTGGATGGGCGTGGTTTACGTCGCCATCGTGATGGCGGTCGCCGCGGTGGTCATCGAATCGCTCACCGCGGCGGGCATGCTCGCGTCGGCGGATGAGAAATTCGCACCCGACCAGAGTCTGTCGATGACCGCCTACGTCATCCTCGCGGTGGCGTTCCTCGTGATCTTCGGCGGCCTGGCGTGGTGCTTCTGGCGGGCCATGCTCGCCGCCGGGCAGGAAGATGCCGAAATCCAGGACGAGGTGAGTATCTGAGCGGTCCGGCGGTTGCCCCGACTCGAGGGCGCGGACTGCCGATCCGCCGGGCTGCTGACGTCGCAGACGCAGGCAGCATATGAACTTACGCGCATCAACCCGGGTTTTTGCCGTCGCCTGCGCCCGGCGCTATCATCATAAGCCCAGCCGATCGGGATGCCTCCGGCTCCCGCGGGGACGGCCGCACTCTCTTTGAAAGGGGTAGTGATGGCGAAGATCAAGGAACTGCTGCAGGGCCGAACGGGCGAGATTGTCCGGGCCGGCGAAGACACGACCGTGCTCGAGGCGACGATGAAGATGAACGAGACCGGCGTCGGGTCGCTGGTCGTCACCCGGAACGACGGGTCGGTGGCGGGCATTTTCACCGAGCGCGACGTGCTCCGTCGCGTGGTCGCCGCCCGCAGGGACCCGGCCACCACGAAGATCAGCGAGATCATGTCCCGACAGGTGATCTGCTGCACCGGCGAGACCACGCTCGACGAGGCCCGCAACATCATGATGAGCCGGCGAATCCGCCACCTGCCGGTGATCGATGACAAACAGATGCTGCAGGGAATCATTTCGATCGGCGATCTGAACGCCGCCGCCGCCAGCCGCCGCGAGGTCACGATCCAGTACCTCGAGCAGTACATCCACGGCATCACCTGATCGCGGAAGCGACGAAGCGATGAAGCAACGAAGGGGCCGCGAGACCCGGGCCGGTCGCCCGTGAGTCACGACAGTCTGGCGGTCGAGGCCGGGCTGCTCAGTCGTAGTTGAACACGCCTTTGCGGAAGGCATAAAGGTACGCCACGATGGACGTGGCGATGAAGAAAAGCATCCGCACCAGGTACTGCATGGCCATGGGATGCTCCGAGCCGATGTCGGAAAAGACGGTGGCCCAGGGATAGAGAAAGACGATCTCCACGTCGAAGACGAGGAAGGTCATGGCCACGATGTAGAACCGGACGTTGAACCGCTTGCGGGCGGTGCCCACAGGAACCATGCCGGACTCGTAGGCGCTGGCCTTGGTCTCGCCGGTGCGGGCCGGTCCGATGAGCTTGGTGAGCACAATATTGCCCACCCCGAACGTGAGAGCCATGAGCAGCAGCACCCCGATCGGGGCGTAGGTTTCGAGCCCCGCGCCGTTCGTGGCAAGCATCGTGATGAGGTCCGGATGACTCATGCTGGCCATGTTAGCCGTGTGACGGCGGGGCGGCAACGGCGGTCGAATCCCCGCCGGGGACCCGCGGCGCCCGCGGCTGTGCATTCCCGGACGGGAACTGATCCCGCTTCACTGCGACTCATCCGTCACCGGCAAGTCAAAGGTGACCGACAGCGGGGCGTGGTCGGAGCCGATGAGCTCCATGTCGGTCACCTTCGCCGATCCGGGCACGATGTGCTCGGCGAGGGCGGGGGAGACGAGGATGTAGTCGATCGTGCTGCGGTAGGGCTCGCGGAGGTACGTGACCCGCTCGTCGGCGGGGACGTCGGCGTGGGCGTCGATGAGCACCGGCTCGCCGTCGGCGCCGGGTTCGAGCAGCGTCGTTATCGTGGCGCTTTCCGGGGTGTCGTTGAGGTCGCCGATCAGGGCGTACATCGCCTGCGGATCTCGCTCGCGGAAGTCGAGGACGATCTCCCGCACGCCGCGGGCCTCGGCCAGTCGCCAGTGCCGCGACTGCGGGTCGTTCTTCGAATCGCGCTTGCTCTTGAAGTGGGCGATGAGCACGTGAATGGTCGGTCCGCCGTCGGGCCTCACGTGCGCCGCCAGCAGGTCGCGGGCGAAGGTCCACGTGCGATCATCGTCCGGCACGTCGAGCGTCTTGTAGCGGTACACCGTCCACGACTCGACGGCAGCGCGCGACATGAACCCGACGTTGATCCCGCGCCGCCCCGGGTGGCGATTCACCCACGTCCGCGTGTAGGTCGATTCCGGCAGGTACCAGGTGATGAACCGGCGGAGGATGCCTTCACGCTCGATTTCCTGGATGCCGATGAAGTCGGCGTCGAGTTGCCGGATCGACTCGCCGAGCGCGGCCATGCCCGCCCGGGATTTCGGGTGCGAGGTTTCGTCCTCGGTGTACGGGTCGTCATAAATGTCGAAGAGGTTCTCGACGTTCACCGACGCGAGAGTGAATTGAACCGACTTCGTGTCGTTCTGGGCCCGAGCTTGCGGCGGCCCGGCGATCAACCATACGACCGCGAGCAACACGAGCCATCCGCAGCGTGTCATGCGTGTAGTATACATCCGGGCATGTTGGCCGATGCGGTCGTTTCGTGCAACCGGGAGCGGCGGGGCGGCGGGGCTTCACCGAATTCTAACGCGAACGCCTCGCCCCGCGGCGTGCCTGAGGGAATTGCTGAAACCGCACAGCGGTTCTGGACGATAAGTATTGTTGCGGAGGTTGTTGCGCGCCATGAGCGATCAGAATCTCACAGCCGTCGTGATCGTCGCCTTTGCCGCGCTGTTGGCGGGCATCACCTTCCTGCGCATCTTCGCCATTCAGCGCCAGCACGAGACGCAGCTCTGGGACGTCGCTCGCGAGGCGGTGGACCTGCGGCGAGGATATCTCGAAAGCAAACAACACGGCCGGCAGTCCGAGACCGATGAGGGTCCCATCGACGTATGAACCCGTCCGCAACTGAATCCGGCCCCTCGCGTTCGCTGCGGTCCGGCTTGTCACGCCACGTCGTGGACGGCCATCACACGTCCGCGAGCCGCGAAAGCAGCACGGCGTCGGTACGCCGACCGATGTCATAGCCGGCAAGCTCGAATTTCTCGTTTGGGCTGTGGATGCGGTCGTCGTGAAGTCCGTAGCCCAGGAGCAGGGTGTCGAGTTCGAGCAGCCGCTTGAAGGAACTGACCACGGGGATGGTGGCGCCTTCGCGGATAAGCACCGGCTCTCGGCCGCTGCCCTGCTTGAGAGATTCCCGGGCGGCGCGGATGAACGGCGAGTCGGTCGGGACGATCACCGGATGAGCCCGGCCGAACTCCCGGGTCTCCCACCGGCAGCCCGGCGGGGTGCGGGCGTCGAGCCACTTTTCAAACGCCTCGGCGATCCGCTGAGGATCCTGTTGGGCGGCAAGACGGAAGCTCACCTTCGCCCCGGCAAAGCTGGGGATGACCGTCTTGGCCCCCTCGCCCATGTACCCGCCGTAGAGCCCGTTCACGTCGCAACTCGGCCGGGCCCAGCGGCGTTCGAGCGTGGCGAAGTCCGCCTCGCCGTGCAGCCCGTCGGGGTTGAGCCCGACCGATTCGGCGAAGTCGCGTTCGTTGAAGCCGAGTTGCGACCACCGCTGTCGCTCCGCGTCGTCGAGGGCGACCACGTCGTCGTAGAACCCGTCCAGGGTGACGCGATGCCGATCGTCGAAGAGCTGGCCGAGCACGCCGGCGAGTTCGGTCGCCGGGTTCGGCACGGCCCCGCCGTAGACGCCCGAGTGCAGATCGTGTGATGGGCCGTGAAGCTTCACGTCGAAGTAGAGCAGCCCCCGCAGGGCGTAAGTGATGGCGGGCGTCGAGGCGCTCCACATCGCAGTGTCGCTGACGAGCGCGATGTCGGCGGCGAGCGATTCGCGCTGTGAGGCCATGAAGCTTTCGAGGTTCTCGCTGCCGCACTCCTCCTCGCCTTCGATCATGACGGTGACGGGCAGGGGCGGTCCGCCGGCGGCCTCCCGCCACGCCCGGAGAGCTTCGAGGAAGCAGCAGACCTGGCCCTTGTCGTCCGAGGCGCCGCGGGCGTAGATACGCTGCTCGCGGATCGTCGGCTCGAAGGGGCCGGTCTCCCACCTGTCCAGCGGGTCCGGCGGCTGAACATCGTAGTGGCCGTAGAACAGCAGCCGCGGACCGGGCTGCTCGGCCCCGGCACGGCCGAGCACGACCGGGTGGCCGGCCGTGGGTTTGACCTCGACCGCGAACCCCGCTTCGCGGAGCTGGTCGGCGACCCAGTCAGCCGCGGTGCGGCAATGCTCGGCATACGCCGGGTCGGTGCTCACCGAGGGGATCGAGAGCAGCTCCTTGATCCGCTCGATCCCGGCCTCGCGATTGGCTTCCAGACGCTGGAGTACCTCGTCGATCATGCGGACATTCTAGCGTGGATCACGAAGCGGCAAGTCGGATCGCGTCGCGCGGCGCCGCGGTTGCTTTCTGGAGAAGCTCGGCCGTCCCGTCCGAAATACTCAACATGATCACCCCGGGAAAACTCGTGTGGTGGGTTGTGATCGCTCTGCTCGGGCTGGGCGTGGTGATGGTGAATTCCGCGGGCGTGTCGGTCGCGTCGGACGAGCCGCTCACCGTGGCGTCGCTGATGACCGGCCGGCCGATGATCTACGCCGCCCTCGCGGTCCTCGCCATGCTCCTGACCAGCCGCTGGCGGCTCGACCGGCTCAACGCCCGCGGGCCGGCCAATCCCGTGGTGATCCTCGTCGGGCTCGCCATCGTGCTGCTCCTGCTGGTGCTCGTGCCCGGCGTGGGCATCGAGATCAACGGCTCGCGACGCTGGCTGTTCATCCCGCCCCGGTCGCTCAACCTCACCTTCCAGCCCAGCGAGATCGCCAAGTGGGTGATGGTCGTCGCCCTCGCCTGGTGGTGCGCCCGCCATGCCGGGGCGATGCGGCGATTCGGCTCGGGGCTGCTGCCCCCGGCGGTGCTGCTGGGCATCGTGTGCGGGCTGATCATCATGGAAGACCTCGGCACAGCCGTCCTGATCGGCGCGGTGGGGGGGCTGCTGCTGCTCGCCGGCGGGACGAAGTGGTGGCAGCTCGCGGCCCCGCTGCCCGTGGCCATCGGCGGGGTGGCGGCAATGATCGCCACCTCCGAGTATCGCGTGCGCCGCCTCGTCGCCTTTGTCGATCCCTTCGCCGATCCGGGCGGCGTGGGCTACCACCCGATCCAGTCGATGGTCGCTATCGCCGGCGGAGCCACCCCCCGCGGTCTCGGCAACGGCATCCAGAAACTCGGCTACCTGCCGGCCGACACGACGGACTTCCTCTTCGCCGTGATCTGCGAGGAACTCGGCATCGCGGGGGCCGCGCTGGTGATCGGGCTCTACCTCGTGCTGCTCTGGGCGGCGGTCGCGATTATCCGCGAATGCCGACACACCTTCGGCCGGCTGCTCGGACTCGGCGTGGTGCTCACGATCTCGCTTCAGGCCCTGATGAACATCGCGGTGGTCACGGTGGTGGTCCCGACCAAAGGGATCGCGCTGCCGCTGCTGAGCTACGGCGGGACGGGCTGGGTGCTCACCGCAGCGGCGCTGGGGCTGCTCGTGGCCATCGAACGCGACAGCCGGCGGCAGGTCGCCGACCAGCCGAAGTCCGCGCCGATCCGCCGGCGCGTTCTGTCGATCTCCGCCAGCGAAGCGGCGCCGCTGGCGCCGCATGCCGCGTGACCGAGGGAAGAGAAGCCCGGAGGCCGAGCGCGCGCCGCCACGGGACGTACGCGGCCGGCGCATTCGGGCTCGGGCATGGATTCGGATTTCGGATTTCCCTTCGCCCCAAGCCCGCCGCTCGCTGCCGCTCGCAACGACCGTGACGGGGCTCGTTTCCTTGTCCCTTTGTCGCTCTCGAGCCGGTTGTCCCTGTGGATGAATCCGGCTATAACCGGCGGGTCGGCCGACGTGTGTCCAGCCGATCGGGACGGAACCCGCGAATTTTCCCGCCTCACGGTTCGTCATGGACGATCAACTTCCCACGATCCTGTTTGCCGGCGGCGGTACCGGCGGGCACCTGTTTCCCGGGCTGGCCATTGCCGAACGTGTGCGCAGTCGGCCCGAGCCGCCGGCGGTGCACTTCGCCTGCTCCAATCGGCTGATTGATGAGACGATCCTCGGCAAGGCCGACGTGCCCTTCACCCCACTGCCGGTCAAGCCACTGCCCCGCATGCCGTTCGCCTGGCCGATGTTCCTCGGCCGGTACATGGTGGCCAAGCGCTGGGCCCGCCGACTGATCGATCGGCTCAACGTGGGATGCATCGTCGCCATGGGCGGGTTCGTCAGCGGGCCGGTGGTGACCGCGGCCAGAGGCCTCGGCGTGCCGGTCATGCTCGTGAATCTCGATGCCGTGCCGGGCAAGGCGAATCGCTGGCTTGCCGGGAAGGCGGACCGGGTGTTCAGCGTCTATCCCGAGGCGCCGCTGCCGGTGGAGCGGGTCGAGCCCACGCCCATGCCGCTGCGTTATGCGTCGGTCGGGCCGGAGGATGCGACCGCGGCCAAGGGGCTGCTGGGGTTCGACGAATTCCGCCCGCTGCTGCTGATCACCGGCGCCTCGCAGGGCTCGGAGTCGATCAACAACCTGATGATCGAGTTGATCGGCCGGCCGCAGTTCCGCGAGACGATTGCCGAGTGGCAGGTGCTGCATCTCGCCGGTCCGGGCCGGGCCACGCCGGTGCAGCAGGCGTACCTCGACCACGGGATCGAGGGCACGGTGATGCCGTTCCACGACCGCATGGGGTTGGCGTGGGCGGCGGCGGACATGGCGATCAGCCGCGGCGGGGCGGGGAGCGTGGCCGAGGTCATCGCCAACGCCGTGCCCACCGTCTTCCTGCCCTATCCGCATCACAAGGACGAGCATCAGAAGCACAACGTCCAGCACCTCGTCGATGCCGGGGCCGCGGAGATCTTCCCCGACCAGGTCGACCCGGAAGCCAACGCAGACCAGCTTGAGATGCCGTTGCTGGAACTCATCACCGACGGCCCGCGCCGCCGACGCATGCGCGAACTGCTTCGCGGCATGCACCAGGGGGACGGAGCGAAGCTCCTGGCCGACGCGGCGATGGAGCTGGTGGGCCGAAGCGACGAAGCGACGTAGGGACGAAGGGGGGCACCCGAAGCCCGAAGCCCGAATCAAGTTCCGATGACCGACTGCCCCAAAGACGTGCGGCGCGATGTATGCGCCGACCAT
>CAYFQS010000073.1:0-12859 GCA_964345245.1 uncultured Planctomycetaceae bacterium
CGCGAGAACGGCGGACGGCAGGATCAGGGCGGCGAAGGCAACAGCGTGGTAGACCCTGTCGGGCAAGCCATGTGGGCAGCAGGCCGGGGCGGTGGCTGGTGATCACCAGGCCGGCGGCGCTGCGGGCGGCGTGTCTGACGCGACGCCAGGTCCAGGGCGAGAGATGGTCGGCACCGTCGAAGAGCACGAAGTCGCGGGAAGAGAGATCGCGGAGCTGCTGGCGGAGCTGTCGCCAGCGGACGCGCGGGCCGTCGGCCCGCGCGACGAAGCGGCGTACGGCGTAGCCGTCCGCCCGCAGGCGATCTTTCAGATCGCCAAGCAGCGTCGTCTTGCCGCTGCCGTCGGGGCCGACCACGGCCCCGCGCCAGTCGAGCGCCGCGAGGCGCTCGAGCATGGCCGGCCACGCGTCCGGCCCCTGCGGCCGGTAATGCACGCGGTCCAGGCGCTGGGTGCGGAAGGGATTCTCGCGGGCCTTCATGCGAGGGACTCGTCGGTCGCCGATCCGCCGGGGGTCAGGTCGACCTCGCGGCCATCGGGGCCGATGGTCAGGTCGAGCCGCGTCGCCTCCCCGCCCGGCTCAACCACGAACTCCATCGCCCAGAGCAGCGAGATCAGTTTCCCGGAGAAGCCGTACGGACTTCTCGGAGCGTCGAGTGCGAACGACTCGTCTCCGCTGCGGGCGGGGTGCTCGATGCGGTGCGTCTGCACCGTGGCCGCGTCGCGATCGCCCTTGCCTGCGGTGTACCAGAACAGGCGGAGCTCGAGCGACCGCGGGTTCTCGTCCAGCTGCCAGCTCAGATTGCCGGAGATCGTCTCGCCGGGGCGGTAGGTTCGTCGTTCGTCGCGGGTCTCGATGCGAAGCTCACTCATGGCTTGTCGCCTCCGGCAGGACCTCGATGACGTAGGCCTGGTGCACGTCGGGCCAGAGCGGGATTTCACCCCGCACCCGCAAGTGCCAGATGATCTTGTTGTGCTCGGCCTCGAAACTGTGCATCGTGTCCCTGGGAATGGTCACCGACGCGGCGCCGCTGACCATCTCGACGCCGTCGGTGGTGTCTATGAGATCGATCTCCCGGAACACTTGGGTGTCGGTGTAGGTGTTGGTGCCCTGACGGTACTCGGCCTTCTCCTCGCCTTCGAGGTGAATGCGAAGGCGGGTGAGCTTGTCCGTTCGCCCGACGAGGTCCCACGCGACATCGAGAACGCTGCCGAGCGGCAGGCGGTCAGCATTGACCACGAGCGTCGCCTTTGGATTCCGCATCGCCAGCAGGAAGTAGACGAACATGCCGATCGCGCCGAGCCCGACGGCGACGAAGGGGATCATGAAGAAGGTAAGAAACCACTCCGGGTCGCCGTCGATGAACCCACGAATCACCTGGACCACGAAGATGCTGACGATGCCGTTCCAGATTAACGCGAAGAACAGGGCGCCGACGGCCTTCTTGCCGGGCGTGGATTCGCACTTGAGCGTGACCGGCTCGCCGGTCGATTCACCGTGGTTGATCAGCGGCGCCGAGCGGCCCCCGGCACCCCCGGCACCCCCGGCGGCGCGGGTCGGCGATGCGGAGGGCGAGAACCCGGTCGGGCTCGGCTGCCTGCCTTTGAACTTGCCGCTCGCCATCCCGAGCAGTCCGCCCGCGCCGATGAGCGGGAACAGGAGCGTGAAGCTCAGGAGCCACATGCCGGTGGTCATCTCGCGGTTGAGCACCGCCTCGCTCGGGTCATCGGGATTGACGTAGCAGACGGTCTCGTGGTCGGGCGGGTGGGTGTCGACGATCTCGCGCTTGCCTTCGTAGCCGCTGGACGATCCGCCGAGGAAGGCGTAGCGGTTGGACCGGCGGACCTTGCCGCCCGCTTCGTAGCGATACAGGATGTCGACGCTGTAGGTGGTGCCGTCATCGCTGTCGTGGCTGCGGACGCGGCTGGACTCGACCACGCAGGGCACGGCGGGCCAGTCGCGGGCGACCTGCACCTTGAGGGCGGGACGGATGAAGGCGAGCCAACTCGCCGCGATGCCGGCAACGAGAAAGATCGCGAAGAAAACGGCGAGAAACTTGCGCCCGGTGCTCTTCTTCCCGGCGGGCGATGAGATCGCCGAGCCGACGGTGGCGCCGTCGGCCTCGCCCGCCGGCTTCGGCTGCTGCCCCCGCTTCCACGTGAAGTAGATGCCGCCCGCCCCGATCACCACGAACACCAGCGGGATCACGATGAAGAAGATCATCCACAAATCGCCGTGGGTCAGCACCGCCTCGGACGGGTTGTCGGGATTCACCAGGCAGGTCGTCTGCGTTCCCGGCGCGTAGGCCTCGGTCAAACGCTCGGCGGCGGCGTAATGGTCGAAGGACCGGGTCGATCGCTGGTACCGTTCGCTCGTGTAGTCCCGGCTTTCGTATGCGTACCGGTAGGAGACGACGAACTGGTAGCCGTCGTCGCCCTCCCCTTCCTGCGCCGCGCTGTCGATGATGGTGCAGGGCGTGGGGGTCCAGAAGCGGGTCTCGAGGTTCTGCCACGTGCCGTAGAGGAGGAGCCCGGAGAACGCCAGACCCATGGCGAGGAAGAAAAAGAAGAACACGCTCGTGCCGAGCTTTCCGGTGGTGGAGGCGGGTCCGCGTCGGCGGGATTGGAAGTGCCATGCGGCCATAATCGGTCCCCTGACTTCGCCCCTCCTTACCCTGATATACTTCGTCAGCTCGCTCGCGCCAACTTGAAGGCACCAGGATGTACGAATTGCAGGTCGAACGCGTCTTTCACGCCGCCCACGCGCTGCGGCTCTACGACGGAGTGATGGAGGAGTCCCACGCGCACGACTGGCGCGTGTTCGTTCATGTCGCCGCCGAGAAGCTCGACGCCATTGACGTGGTGATGGACTTTCACGAACTCGAACGGATCATCGACCAGGCAATCGGCCCGCTGGACGGGATGTCACTCAACGAGGTCGAGGCGCTGGCGAAGGTGAACCCCTCGGCGGAGCGGGTGGCGGAGCACATCGGCCGGGCGATCGCCGCCGACCTGCCCGATCACGTCCGACTCACCCGTCTTACCGTGACCGAAGCACCCGGCTGCCGGGCGAGTTACGTGCCGCGGCAAGGCACGAGCGATTGAGACGGGCTCGAAGGGATTCCCCCGCGCCATTCAACAGCCCGCCGCGCAAGCGGGCGGGTCCCCGGCGCTTGGGCCCGAAGCCGCAGTTCACTGATTCCTTCGCCAGCGTTGAACGAAGGCGGCGTACTGTTCCGGGGTGTCAATGCCGTGGTGCCGGGTGGTGACCACGGCCACGCCGATCGCGTGGCCGTGCTCCAGGGCGCGCAATTGTTCGAGTTTTTCGATCTGCTCGGCCGGCGTGGCGGGGAGCTTGACGTAGGTCGTGAGGAATTCGCGGCGATAGGCGTACAGGCCCGGATGTTTCAGCGGCCGAATCCCCTGCCCGTCGCGGTCGTGCGGGATCAGTGACCGCGAGAAGTACATCGCCTGCCGCCGCTGGTTCAACACGACTTTCACGATGTTCGGGTCCGCCGGGTCTTCATCATCGGCGAAGGGCGAGGCGAGGGTGGCCATGGGCTCCTCACCGTCGCGGAGCCGCCGCACCAGCGCGTCGATCAAGCCGGGGTCGATCTCCGGCTCATCGCCCTGCACGTTGACGATCACGTCGAATCCACCGGGCAGGGCCTCGGCGACCTCCGCGATGCGCGATGTGCCGTTGGGATGGTCGGGTCGCGTCATCATCGCCGCGGCCCCGTGGGCTTCGACGGCGTCAACGATGCGCTGATCATCGGTGGCGACGATGACCGAGTCGACGCACGCGGCCTCGCCCGCCCGGTCGATCACGTGGCAGACCAGCGGTTTGCCGGTCTCATCCAGCAGCGCCTTGGCGGGCAGGCGGGTCGAGGCGTAACGGGCGGGGATAATCGCAATCGCGGGCATGGGCGGGACCGTCGGCGGAGCCGGCGTCGGCTCATCTGTCATGCGGGCAGTGTACGGATGGGGGCGGGATTTGCCATCACGCTGTGTCGGGCAAGCGGGCCGGGCGCCGCTCATTCGCCGGGCTCGGCCTTGGCGCGCAGTTCGCCGACGAGTTCGCGGATTCGCTCGACGCGCTGACGGATGTCGCGGTAGTTGTAATCGGTCTGGGCGAGGTTGGAGGCGACCTTCTGCGCTTCGATCGCCGCTTCGACATCGCCGTCCTGTCGGGCCTTGACCTCCTGGGAATCCATCAGGGCGTAGCGGAGTTCGAGGGCGACGCGGTCATCGGGCACTTCGTGGAGCTCGATGCCCCGCTTGAGCGTGTCGATGGCTTCGTCGAGCCAGTCCTTGGCCCGGAACGCGAGGCCGAGGTAGAGCATCGCGGAGGCGCGGTGCTTCGGATCGGACTGGGCCTCCTGAAGACTGGCGATGGCGTCGTCGTACTGGCCGGACTCGAACTGCCGCCGGCCGAGCTCGTAACGCAGGGCCATGTCGGTGGGGTAGTTCTTGACCCGTTCCTGGAACTCGGCGAGCTCGAAGGTCAGCTTCTCCTGGCGAATCTTCTTCAGAAGCTGCTTGGCCTGCTCGTCGTCCGGATTCTTGCGGAGGTGCAAATTCACCGCCCGCATGCGGCGGTTGAACTGCTTGATCTTGATGTCGCCGATCTGCACCTTGAACCGGTACTGCCCGGAGCGGTCGAGGGCCTCCTTCAGCAACTCGATCGCTTCGCTCTCCGCTTGTTCATCTTCCTTCTGCAGGAGGGCGCGAACGAGCTTGAGCAGGCGGTCGAGGTCCTCGGGGTTGTCCTCGTAGTTGGCCCGGGCGCGGGCGATCATCTCGTCCTTGGCCGAGTCGGACTGGGCGATGGAGTCTTCCTGGGCCAGTTCGCTCTGCTTGTCCATGTCCTTGACCGACTGCTGGAACCCGCCGTCGGCGTCGCCGTACTTGCCCTCCATCATGGTGCGTTCGGCTTCGAGGTCCTTGAGATCGGCGAGCAGGCCCATGTTCTGCGGGTCCAAGGAGACCGCTCGCTTGCACGCCTCGACCGCCTTGTCGTACGCCCCGATCCGGGCGTAAAGATCGCGGACCTTGAGGTACGTGCTCTTGTTGGGCTTCTTGGTCATCTGGTTCGTGTCGAGGACGAACTCCCCGGCCCAGTAGGCGACCTCGGGGGCTCCGGCCTTGACCGCTTGCTCCATCACGGACAGGGCGAGCGAAGGGTTGAGCGGGTCCTTGGTCCAGAGGTACTCGGCGTTGAGCATCTTGTCGACGGGCGTCTTCCCGCCGCTGTGCTTGAACTGCTCGATCATGCCGGCCGGCTTGCCGCCCTGGACTTTCCGCCGCCGGGCCACTTCGTGCAGGGCGTCGTGCTGGTCCATGTTCTCCGGGTCGTATTGCAACCCGGCGATGTAGCACTCGATGGCGTAATCGTAGTTGCGGGTGTCGGCGACGGTGCGGGCGCGTTCGAACCACGGGCGGGCTTTCTGGGGCTCGGCCTGAAGTCCGGCGGTCACCTGCGTTTGCGTGTCGCCTCCGGCGTCCGGTTTCTTCCTGAATGAGATCACGGTGTGTTGGGCCTTTCAATACCACCCCCCCCCCCGCCGATCGGCGGCGATGGGAACCGCGGATAGCATGAATTAATTTAAACGATTACCGGGCGTTGTCAATCGCCGGCCCCGCGTGGCGGGCTCCTCGGAGAATACGTAAAATTATGAGATGAAGGTCGATCCGGCGAAACTTGCCATTGTCCACTATCCCGACCCGGTGCTGCTGCGCCGGGCTGAGCCCATTGAAGAGATCGACGAGGAGGTCCGGGCCGTCGCCGCTCGCATGATCGAGCTGATGACCGCGGCGAGCGGGATCGGGCTCGCCGCCCCGCAGGTCGGGCTCTCCTGGCGGATGTTCGTAGCCAACCCGGCCAACGAGCCCGATGCCGCCCGCGTGTTCGTCAATCCCGTGATTGTGGATCCGTCGACCGAAACCGAGGACTACGAAGAGGGCTGTCTGAGCATCCCCGGCGTGAACGCGGAGATTCGTCGGCCCCACACGGTGACCGTCCACGCCACGAACCTCGAGGGCGAGACGGTCGAACAGACCGCCGAGGCCCTGCCCGCCCGCGTCTGGCAGCACGAGACGGATCACCTCGACGGCGTGCTGATCCTGGATCGCATGCGCCCGGTGGACAAGATCGCCAACCGCCGGGCGATTCGCGAACTCGAAGCCGCGTATCGCGATCGCCGATGAGCGATCGCGAATCCCGGATTCGAGCTCTCAGCTTTGATTGCGGAAGTACCGCCGGGTGCCGCCGGCCTCGATGGCGCCGCCGATGCGTTGCAGCGCGTGCACGTACGCCGCGGTTCGCATGTCGGTCCCCCGCTGCTGCCGCATGTCGTACACGTCGTTGAACGCGGTGGTCATGATCTTCTTGAGCCGATCGTGAATGTCTTCGAGCGGCCAGTAGAAGCCCTGCCGGTTCTGCGCCCACTCGAAGTAGCTCACCGTCACGCCGCCGGCGTTGGCGAGGATGTCGGGCACGACGAGCACCTCTCGATCGGTGAGAGCGCGATCGGCGTCGCTGCTCGTCGGGCCGTTGGCGAGCTCCACGATCACGTCCGCCTTGATCCGGTCCACGTTGTCGCAGGTGATCTGGTTGCCCAGCGCCGCGGGAATGAGCAGGTCCACGTCGAGTTCGAGCAGTGCCTCGTTGGTGATCGCGTCGGCGTCGACGACCTCGCACACCGAGCCCTCGCAGTACACCGCCCGCAGCTCTCTTCGCTCGTTCTTGAACTTGATCAGCGACGGCACGTCGAAACCATCCTCGCTGTGGATGGCGCCCTTGGAATCGCTGGCCGCGACGATGCGGTATCCGTCGGCGTGAAGCAGGCGGGCGACGGCCTGGCCGGCGTTGCCGAAGCCCTGCACCGCGATGCGGATGTCGCTCGGGTTCCAGTTCAGCCGGCGTTCGAGCTGCTTGATGCAGTAATACCCGCCCCGGCCCGTCGCGTCGTCCCGGCCCTGGCTGCCGCCGAGGGCGAGCGGCTTGCCCGTGATCACCGCCGGCACGTGCTGCCGCTTGATCTTCGCGTACTCATCCATCATCCAGCCCATGATCATCGAGTTGGTGTAAACGTCCGGCGCCGGGATGTCGGTGTCGGGCCCGATGAAGTCGGCCATCTCCTCGACGAACCGTCGCGACAGCCGTTCGATCTCCATCCGCGACAGTTCCTTGGGGTTCACCGTCACCCCGCCCTTCGCCCCGCCGTAGGGGATGCCCACCACGGCGCACTTGAAGGTCATCCAGAACGCCAGGGCCTTGACCTCGTCCTTGTTGACCTCGGGGTGATAGCGGATGCCGCCCTTGGTCGGGCCGCGGGTGTCGTCGTGCCGGATACGGTAGCCGTGAAACACCCGCAGCGATCCGTCGTCCATTCGCATCGGGATGGACACCTCGACGATCGCCTTGGGGTGTCGGAGGCGCTCGATCACCTCGCCGTCGATGCCGGCAATGTCACCGGCTTCGTCGAGACGCTTGATCGCGTCGTCAAAGATATCGCTGTGCGTATTGGAGTCGTTCATCAAAGCTCGTTTGGTAATGGACGCGGGCGTCAGCGGGGCGGTTACTCGCCGGCCGGCAGTTCATCCTCCCGGGCGTCGGCGGGGCGGGCGTACCGCAGCAACGTCGGCTGCGTGAACTGCACGTGGCGGAGTTTCATGCGGCCCATCGACTCGCCGTGAATCCCCGTCTGCCGTGACCAGTGGTAGAACTGCCAGTCGGTCGACACCACCGCCCCGTCCACCGCCTTGAACCCGTCGTACACGATGGCGTGGGGCTCGTCCGCGGCCTGCTCTGCCGGAGTGCCGTAGGTCACGATGTACGCCATCGCGACGAGGCGCCGGGTCTGCGGATCGCGATAGAGGATGTACCAGTCATCGGGCGTATCGCCCACCCCCTCGCCGAAGGTGAGCTTCGCCGCGGGCATCGGCTCGCCTTCGCGGAGCGGTAGCTCGCCGAGCGACTCGATCCGCGTGCCGGGATCGTCCAGCTTGAACGGCGCGGCGAGGAAGTATGGCCAGGTCAGCAGATGGAACCTCGCCCGGGGGAACTCGACGTCGGCGGGGCTGACCCAGGCCCGGCTGCCGTCGAAGACCAGCGTGGGCCCGCCGTCGATTTCCATCCGCACCCGGCCCACGTCGGTCGTGGTCCACATCCGGCCGCGCATGGGCGGGCGGTCGCCGACGCTGAGCACGAAGTCGGCCCGCACCTCGCGCCGGGCGTCCCACGCCGATTCGTTGTGGGCCTGTTCGATGGGCTGAATGAATTCCGCCGCCTGCCGGGTCGTGGTGTCGTCGCAGCCGCCCAGCATCGCCCACCCCGCCGCCAGCGCCAGCCCCGCGAGCCGAAAGCGAAACGTTCCAGAAGCTTCCGTCACATGCATGTCATGCCTTCTTTCCGTTTACCGTCATTCGCACCGGCGAGGCCGCGAGCCAGTCCGGGTCGGTCGTGATCTCATTGCCCGCGCGATCGACCTGCCCGAAGTATAGGACGCCGGTCGGGCACATCTGCACGCAGGCCGAGCATCGCACGCACTCCGGGTCGGCCATGGGCAGGCCCTTGTTGGCGAAGTTCATCACGTCGATGCCCTGGTGACACACGCTGGTGCAAACGTTACACGAGATGCACTTGCTCTTCTCGGCGAGGATGCGGAACCGTGAGAAGCGGTGGTAGATGTGCATCAGGGCGGCGAGGGGGCAGGCGAAGCGGCACCAGACCCGGCCGGACATGAAAAAGTAAAGCCCGTAGCCGAGCATCCCCGCGAGGAACAGGTCGACCATCCACCAGTAGTTCAGCGCCCCCCGCGACCCGCCGGCCGCGCCGGACACGCCCTCGGTGTGCATCCAGGCGAAGAGCTGCGCCGCGCGGTTGCCCTCCGGCAGGGCCCAGCCGAGGATGCGGATCACCATCATCACCGCCGCGATCAGCAGGATGCCCTGTCCGACCATGTTCAGGCGATTCCAGATCGGGCCGTGCGGCATCTTGTGGCGCTGTGTGTCGCCGAGCGTCTCCGCCATCGCCCCGCAGGAGCAGATCCATCCGCAATACGCGCCTTTGCCCCAGAAGTAGATCATGCCCGGAATGAGCACGAACGTCTGGAGAGAACCGAGCACGAGCCAGCCCCAGATCGGCTCGGCGGTGAACCAGTTCCAGACCATCAGCGGCCAGGCGAGGATGAGCCCGTAGGCCCGCCACCAGCTCTCGCCGGGGAAGAACTGACGTTCGATCCAGGCCCCGAAGCCGCTGTCGAACGCCCCGTTGGCCGCCAGCCACGGCAGCACGATCACCGGCAGAATGAACAGCGGGATGACCTGAATCGCCATCAGCGTCAGCGTCTGCACCTTGACGTAGGGCGTGCGGCGTCGTCGGATGCGGCGGATGCCGAAGATGACCACCACCAGGGAATACGCCAGCGTGTAGTAGAACGACGGTGAGGCCATGCCCGCCACGACCGTACCCAGCAGTGTCGACGGGTCGTTCGCCCACGCCCCCACGGCGCCCCCGATGGATTTCACGGCATTCGACAGCGGCTCGACGTCGGGGTTCAGCCAGCCCGGCAGCTCGCCGAGAAACGGCACGAAATCCTTCCAACTGTAGACCCAGAGGCACAGCAGCAGGAACAGCGCCGGGCCCAGACTGTTGCGCAGGTTCCACTCGCGGCTGAGCGCGATGCCGCTGCGGCGGAAGAAGTCCAGCGGCGGCTCCCGGCCGATCATCGCGAAGGCCACGTCGTTGGTGAGCGTTTCCGTTTCGCCGTCGGCGTGTTCGATGTCGACTTCGTCCTCGCGGATCGCCTTCACGCTTGTGGACATCTTCAGGGTGAGCGAGCCCGCGGCTTCGCTCTCGGGAATGAACCTGCCGGACGCGGTGGTGACGCGCTCGCTCGACGGCTGCTCCACGGATGCGTCGGCCTCCGCGTTCTCGGCGAGTCGGCGGACCTGCTCGGCGTTCTCCGGCTTCGGCCGGCTGAACTCCGGCTTGCGGTAGCTGAGGGTCACCTCGGCCCCGCACTTGGTCAGGGCGACCGCCGCCTCCATTGCGCTGTCGCCCCCGCCGACCACCAGCACCTTCTGCCCGCAGTGGTCCTGCGGGTCGTAGAGCCGGTTGTAGACCTTGTCGAGCTGCTCGCCGGGCACGTTGAGCTTGCGGTAGTTGCCCGACCGGCCGATGGCCACGATCACCCGGTGGGCCTTGAGCGTGGGCGGCTTGTCCTCGGCCCCTTCCCCGGGCTTGCACTGCAGTTCCAGCACTCCGCCACGCCGCTCGATCTGCTCGATCCGGGCGTTGATTGGCTCGATGCCCTGTTCGAGCGTCTGCTCCCGGAGGTCTTCCAGCAGGCCTTCCTTCACACCCGACTTCTCGTGGAACTGCAACTCGCCCGCCGGGGTCATGTCGTTCGGATACGTGTAGATCGGCTTGGCTTTGGGGAAGTTGACGATGGTCGAGAACGGCTCGGTCGACTCGAAGATCTTGAGACTCAAATCGTGCCTGCCGGCTTCGAGCGCGGCGGCGAAGCCCGAGACCCCGCCGCCCACGATGGCGAGGTCGACCACGTCGTCGGCCTGCTTGCGCTTCTCGAAGCTCGACTCGCTGACGATCCGCTGCACCGCCTTCGCCCCGGTGTCGGCGGAAAACTTCAGCAGCGGCACGCCGGTCAAGTCGCCCGTGATGTACACGCCGGGCAGATTGGTCGCCCCGTCTTCGCCGACCTGCGGCAACTGTTCGACCGTCCCGGCCGGCCACTGCGTGTGAAGCCAGTTCGTATAACGCCGGATGAGTGAAATCATGTGAATGCCATTTGTGGTGCGGTTCCCAAACATCGTAGCGGCCACGCCTTTCGATGTCTTCCAAGTGGCGGCGTTACAGCAATGCCATGAACCGCACGGCGGACAATATTTCGATGGTTGCGATTATTTTATCTGTTTCGTTTGTCGGATATCGTGTGTACGTGACACGAAAGGACTTGATCCATGATCAACGCAAACCCCACCCATGAGCCGGTCTCACCGACCCGAGAAGAAAGCTCGCTGGCTCGCGATTCCGGTCGGTGCCTGTCGGGCCTGACCGAGCGCGACCTTCGCGTGCGGATCGCCGAGACCGGCGAGGAGATCACGCTGCCGGGGTCGGCGGTTCGGCTGCTGGTCGACCTGCTTTCCGAGATGGCCGAAGGCAACTCGGTGACACTGATCCCCATCCACGCGGAGTTGACCACGCAGCAGGCGGCCGACTTCCTCGGCGTATCCCGGCCGTTCCTGATCAAGTTGCTCGAGGAAGGTCAACTGCCGTTCCGCAAGGTCGGCACCCATCGTCGCGTGCTGTTCCGGGACCTGATGCGCTACCAGCGCGAAATCGACCGCAAGCGGCTGGAAACCCTCGATGAACTCGCCGCCCAGGCCCAGGAACTCGACATGGGCTACTGACCGTGGATTCATTCACGGCCGTCGACGACGCCTGCGTGCTCTATCCGGCGCCACTCCGTGACCTGCTCATGCATCTGGCTCTGACCGACCTGTTCCGGGCGAGATGGACCGACTGCATCCACGATGAGTGGATTCGCAATGTGCTGCAACGAAGCGGCAACGCGTTAGTCTTAGGAATCCACCGGTGGAGATCGAACAGTTCCTTCAAACGCTCGCGAAGCAGCGTCTGCCCGAAACGGTCTTGCGGCTGCGTGAATACGCCGAGCTTCTGTGAGCATCCGGACCTCCGCGTTCGCTGCGGTCCGGCTTGCCGAAACATCCACCGCGTCCGCCGCAGTCCGGCTTTCACGGCGCAACGCCCGCTCACGTCGTTGGGGAGTTCGCGTTTCCGCCAGCGTCAGCCGGCGTCATACCCTTTGATCTCGCGCGCCCAGATGTTACGGAAACGCACCGCGTCGCCGTGGTCCTGGAGCATGATCGGCCCGTCGCCGTGGGGTTCGTATCCTTCCACGTCGCGGTGGGTCGTCGGCCCGGTGAGCTGGCGGGCGTGGTGCACCATCACGCCGTTGTGCAGCACGGTGACCATGGCGGGGGCCGCGAGCTTCTCGCCGTCGAACCGCGGGGCCTGCCAGAGGATGTCGTAGTTGTGCCAGGCCCCGGGCGGGCAGCAGGCGTTGACCATCGGCGGCGTCTGGCCGTAAATGCCGGCCGCCAGACCGTCGGCGTAGGTGGGGTTGTCGTAGTTGTCGAGCACCTGGATTTCGTAGCGGCCCATGAGGAACACGCCGGAGTTACCCCGGCCCTGGCCGTTGCCGGTGATCTCGGTCGGCGCCGCCCACTCCACGTGCAACTGGATGTCGCCGAAGGTCCGGGTCGTCTCGATATTCCCCGTACCCTTGACCACTTCCATGTAGCCGTCCGCGAGCTTCCACTGCAGGTCACCGCCGCCGTTGATGTGCCGCCAGTGCTTCGCGGTCGCGGCGGTGCCGTCGAAGAGCACGATCGCGTCGCTCGGCGGGGCGACCGGCGAAATCTCCGGCAGGTTGGTCGGGGTGACGATCGGCGGCTGCGGCCGCTCCGCGTCATGCACGCGCCACTTCTGGTCGGGAATCTGCGGGGTGTCGGTGTAACCGTCGGCCATGGGGGTTCCTTTCTCGGTGGGTTGGCGGTTGATCGCGACAACTTAGCGATCGCCTCCGGAACCTGCAAAACGCCGCCCGTCACGCGTGCCTCCACTCGACGCCCGCCGAAAGCCCACGCCCTGCCTGGCGTGCGGGCCACCGCGGGGACGCGGCGCTCGGGCGGCGGCGCGTCAACGCCCGAGCGTCTCGCGGAGTTTCTGCTGGACGGCCTTGGGGTTCGCCTGGCTCCGGGAGAGTTTCATCACCGCGCCGACCAGTCGGCCGATGGCTTTCATGTTGCCCGC
>CAYFQS010000074.1:0-12793 GCA_964345245.1 uncultured Planctomycetaceae bacterium
ACAGGATCGTGAAGATCGGCCGCACGCACCTTCAGGACGCCACGCCCATCCGCCTCGGCCAGGAGTTCAGCGGTTACGCCGCCCAGGTCGACAAGGCCGTCGAACGGTGCGACCGCGCCCTCGCCGTGCTCGGCGAGCTCGCCATCGGCGGCACCGCCGTGGGCACCGGGCTCAACACCCACCCGCAGTTCGCGAAGAAGGTCTGCACCCAGCTCAACAAGCTCACGAAGGGCAAGTTCCGCGAGGCCGAAAACCACTTCGAAGCCCAGGCGGCGAAGGACGGCGTGGTCGAGGCCTCGGGCGAGCTGAAGACCATCGCCCTCTCGCTGTCCAAGATCGCCAACGACATCCGCTGGCTCGGGTCCGGGCCGCGCTGCGGACTGGGCGAACTCGTCCTGCCCGCGATCCAGCCTGGCTCGTCCATCATGCCCGGCAAGGTCAACCCGGTGATCTGCGAGTCCATCGTCCAGGTCGCCTGCCAGGTGGTCGGCAACGACGCCGCCATCGCCGCGGGCAACTTCGGCGGGATCGGCTCCGTGATCGACCTCAACGTCGCCATGCCCATGATGGCCCATAACCTGATCGAGTCGATCAACCTGCTCGCCGGGGTGTCCGACGTGGCCGTGGACAAACTGATCGACGGCCTCGACGTTGACGAGCAGCGGTGTAAGTCGCTCATCGAGCAGTCGCTGGCGATGTGCACGTCGCTTGCCCCGGTGATCGGCTACGACGATGCCGCCGCCATCGCCAAGCAGGCGTTCAAGGAAGACCGCACCGTTCGCCAAGTCGCCGAGACGAAGATCGACGCCGGCGAGATCGACCTCACCCGCGAGACGCTCGACGAATTGCTCGATCCGCGCAGCATGACCGAACCCGGCACGAAGTCGTGAACGGCCCGCCCCCCACGCCGGCCCGCGGCTCATGCGAAAGTCCAAATCCGGTTCGAGCGGCGGAGACGTCCGGCGGGGCGCATCCCGCGCCGCCCACGCGGAGGATTGAGTCGTCGGGAGGATTTCTCGCCCGCCTCAATCTGCCGCCGAAACCCCGCGTATCGTCGAACTCATCAAAAAAGTGGGGATGGGCGAGAAAAGGCAACCCCCGGCGTGGCGATTTCAATCGCCATGGGATCGATGCCCCGAAGGGCCTGCGGCATGTAGCCACGGCTGAGCGCAGCGGAACCCGCGGTATCTGGAATCGGGTTCACCCAGGACCCAAAGGAGCGACAGAATCGCTTGGCCGCCGGGTTCACCCCGCGTGACCCACGCGGAGGATTGAGTCGTCGGGAGGATTTCTCGCCCGCCTCAATCTGCCGCCGAAACCCCGCGTATCGTCGAACTCATCAAAAAAGTGGGGATGGGCGAGAAAAGGCAACCCCCGGCGTGGCGATTTCAATCGCCATGGGATCGATGCCCCGAAGGGCCTGCGGCATGTAGCCACGGCTGAGCGCAGCGGAACCCGCGGTATCTGGAATCGGGTTCACCCAGGACCCAAAGGGACGACAGAATCGCTTGGCCGCCGGGTTCACCCCGCGGTGCCGCGGCGGTATGATGCCGCGGTGATGAATCTACGCACATTCGTGATGGTCGTGGGGTTGGCCGTGGCGGTGCCGGGCGGGGTCGGGCTGGATGCGTGGGCGATGCAGTCGCCGCCGGCCGTCGAGCCGGCCGTCGACGCCGCGGGCGAGCCGGCCCCCGGCGTGGGCGCGACCCGCCCCGAGGCCGACGATCCCGCCGCCCCCGACTCGTTCCTGCGCCCCTTCATGCCCGACTACCTCAAGGGCCAACGCCTGCTCACCCTCGAATACTGGCAGTGGCTGACCATTCTCGTGCTGATCCTGCTCGGCCTGGCGATCGACCTGCTCGTGCGGTTGTGGATTCGGTTGCTCATCGTGCGCCTGTTCCGCCGCCAGGGCGTGGTCACCGAGGACAAGAATCTCGGCCGGGTGGGCAGGCCGATCGGCCTGCTCGCCGCGGCGATCTTCTGGATCTTCACCCTCCCGACGGTCGGCCTCGTCGGCCAACCCGAACTCGTGCTCAGCATCGCGGTGCAGGTCATCGCCGTCCTCGCCGGCATGTGGGCCGCCTGGCGCATCACCGACGTGATCGCCGAGGCCATGGTCGAAAAGGCCGCCGCCACCGACAGCAAGTTCGACGACGTGCTCGTGCCCCTCGTCCGCAAAACGCTGAAAATCTTCATCGTGGTCATCGGCGTCATCTATGTCGCCGACGCACTGAAGTTCGAGATCGGCCCGCTGCTTGCCGGGCTCGGGATCGGCGGCCTCGCCTTCGGCCTCGCCGCCAAGGACACCATTGAGAATTTCTTCGGCTCCGTCGCCGTCCTCCTCGACCGCCCCTTCTCCGTCGGCGACTGGGTCAAGATCGACAACACCGAAGGCATCGTCGAGGAGGTCGGCTTCCGATCCACCCGCGTGCGGACCTTCTACAACTCACTCGTCACCGTGCCCAACGCCACGCTCGTGCGAGCGGTGGTGGACAACTACGGCCTGCGAAAGTACCGCCGCTGGTCCACCCATATCGGCGTGCAGTACGACACCCCGCCCGAGAAGCTCATCGCCTTCACCGAAGGCATCCGTGAGATCATTCGCTCTCACCCGTATACCCGCAAGGATTACTTCCAGGTATACATGCACGAGTTCGGGGCCTCGAGCTTGAACCTGCTGATCTACGTCTTCTGGGAGGTCGACGACTGGTCGATGGAGCTTCGCGAACGCCAGCGGCTGTTCGTCGACATCGTTCGCCTCGCCGACCGCCTCGGCGTGCAGTTCGCCTTCCCCACCCAGACGATTCACCTGTACCAGGAAGACCGCGGCCGGGAGCCCGAGCCGCGACCCGCCCCCAAAGCCGACACCGAAACATCGGCGGCGAAGACCGGCATCCGCCAGGTGCACCAGCTCCTCGCCGACCAGCCCTGGCGCGGGCAGCCGCCCGGCCCCGTCGAGTTCAAGGCCGGGCCCACCGCCCTCGAAGAAGACCCCGGCCCCATCGAGGACCGCACCGCCGGGGGGTGAGGGGGCCGCGCATCCGGCCCGCCGAGACGATGCGCTCTCGCCGCCGCCGATCTTGACATGGACGCCGACTGGCGAAGCGAACTCGACCAACTCGTCCCCCACCCGCCGGTCGCCACCGACCGCCGTGAGCAGCAGACGTCAGCCCCCGCCGCGCTCACGTCATGAAGCGTTCGATGGCTTCGATGACCCGTCGTTCCACGGCGTCGAGCGGTTGGTCCGCCTTGGCGCCGGCGGCTCGGGCATGGCCGCCGCCGCCGAACTCGCGGGCAAGATCGCTCACATCGACCGGCGCGTCGTTCGGTTTCGAGCGGAAGCTCAGGCGCGTGCGGCCGTCGTCGCCTTCGACCACCAGGGCCACCACCTGTACGTCGCGGACGATCTGCGGCAGATCGACCAGCCGCTCGGTCTCTTCCTGCAGGGCGCCGGTGTCGGCGAAGTCGGAATCCCGCAGGGTCATGACCGCGGCCTGGCCGCCGGCCACCATGCGCAGCGAGTCGAGGGCGCGGATGAGCAGGGCGAGCTTCTCCGGCCGGTCGTGCTGCTCCAACCGGCTGAACAATTTGGCGTGATCCACCCCGCCTCGGATCAGCCGGGCCGCAAGCTCGTGCGTCTCCGACCGCGTGTTCGAGAACCGGAACCATCCGGTGTCCGACGCGATGCCCACGTAAAGCCCCCGGCGGATCACCTCGTCATAGGGGCAGTCCATGGCGTCGATGAGGCGGGCGACGATCTCGCACGCCGCGGCCGCCTCGGCGTCGATCAGCCGGCCGGCCCCCACGTCGTCGCCACGCAGGTGATGGTCGATCACCATGATCCGATCGTATCGCGCGGCAAGCCAGGCGTGCATCGGTTCGAGCTGCGACCACGCCCCGGTGTCCACGATCACGATCCGGTCCGGCTCGCCCTCGGGCAGGTCGTCTTCTTCGGCCCCGTGGAGCATGACCGGCATCTGATCCACCAGCGCGCGCAGGTTCGGGGCGATGGGGGGCATGAGCCAACGCTCGACCGCCTTGCCGCGGTCCTCCAGCGCCTCGCCGAGGGCCATGACCGCGCCGAGGGCGTCGCCGTCCGGCTTGGCGTGGGTGGTGAGCACGATGCGGCGGGCGGCGAGCAGGGCCGACGCGACTTCATCGAGCGTGGTGTTCGAAACGTATTGATCCATGGTCGCTTCCATGCGGGGGTTCCCGGTCGGTTCACGCGGCGCCCGCGGTGAGGGCGGCGGGATTGAGCAATCCCCGCCGATCCAGCGCGATCACTTCATCGATGTCGTGCCGAAGCTGGGCGGTGAGCGCCGCGGCATCGGGAAACCGATACTGATCCCGCAGCCAGCGGCAGCAGACCAGCTCCAGCGAGCGCCCGTACAGGTTACCGTCGAAGTCGATGAGATGCGCCTCGCACACGCGTTGCCGGCCGCGGAAGGTCGGCTTCGGGCCGATGCTCACCGCCGCGGGCAGCCGGCGGCCGTCGAACCTTGCGATCCCGCCGTACACCCCGTCAGCGGGCATCATCTGCCCGTCGATGTCGAGGTTGACCGTCGGGAACCCGATCGTGCGGCCTCGCCGTTCGCCCACGACCACCGTGCCCTGCATCGTGAACGGACGACCGAGGCAGAGCTGAGCGTCGGCGACGCGCCCGCGTTGCAGCAGCCAGCGCACCAGTGAACTGCTCACCGGGGCGAGCGTCTTGTCGCGGAGGGCGACGACCTGCGATTGGATAATCCGCACCTCGAAGCCGAACTCAAGCCCGAGCTTCTCCAGTTCCTGCGGTCCGCCGGCGCGGTTGCGCCCGAAGCGGAAGTTCGGCCCTTCGACCATGCCGGTCGGGCTGTACGTCTCGACGAGCCACTGCACGAACTGCTGCGGCACCAGCCCGAGGATTTCGCGGCTGGGTTCGATCCATTCGACGGCGTCGGCCCCGGCATCGCGCAGCGCCGCTTCCCGCTGGCTCGGATGCATCAGCATGGCCGGGGATTCGTCCGGGCGAAGGACGCTGATCGGGTGTTGCGTGAACGTGACGGCCCGCACCTCGGCGTCGCGCGGCTTGGCCATCTCGCGGGCCGTGGTCAACAGCGCCTGGTGGCCCCGATGCACGCCGTCGAAGTTCCCGATCGTCACCACGCTCGGTGCTTGCGACATAGTGCGGAAGGATAGTCCGTGGGCCGGGCAGTTGCCAACCGCCGACCCGCGTTCCAGAAAAGGTGTCAGGATGATTTATTGTGACGCGGGAATGCCGGAGGAGGGGCCAATCGGGGCATGATGACGGGCGCGGATTCGATGCGCGGACGGGCGGCGGTGTCGCGCGCGGCCGCGGCCGCGTCGCCGGGTGACCCGCAATCTCCGCGGTGGGCTTCGCGGACCCCGCCCACCCTACCGGGTCGGCGCGCGGTCGTGGCGGCGAGACGGGGAATCGGAGCAGGTCGGTCGAGATGGATTGGATCGGGGGGCGAGGGTGCGGCCCGGTGAACCGGCCCGCGCCGGGGGCCGGGCGCCGGGGGATGCGGGTGCGTCACCAGGCGTCGCCTTGGTGCGCGGGGTGAAAGGTCGCGGGGGAGAAGTTGAACCGGTGTGAACACGGGTGGGACAGAGACGTGCGCGCGGCGGATCAAGGCCGGACGGGAATTCCGGATTTCGCAAACCACGTGCGCGACGGACGTTGATGAGACGCTCGGCGGGGCGGCGCGCGCTTACGCGGCGGGCCGCCCGTTTATGGAATGTGCGTTGATCAGCCAATTCGATCCCCGCAGCCGGATGTCGGGGGTGACACGGGGCGACATGCGGGACGACATCGCCCAGGCGTTAGCCATGCAATGACTTACAAAAAGACGGCGCGTGTCGCCCGGGGGTGTGGCCGACATCTGCCCGCTGGTGCGCGTGTTGCCGCGCACGTCGTCGTCGTGGCCGGCGGCGCGGCCGCTTGGGGCGGGGCGTGTGTCACGTCTCGCGAGGGGTGGGCTCAATTGCTATCATCGGCGGCGGTCAAGAGGTACAGCGATATGATCAAGCCCCGACGTTTTGATGAAAATCCCCTGATCACCCCGGACGACGTCAAGCCCTCCCGCGGCGATTTCGAGGTGATGTGCGCCTTCAATCCGGCGGCGTTCAAGGTCGGCGACGAGTACCGGCTGCTGCTTCGTGTGGCCGAGCGCCCGCCCCAGGAAGAGGGCTACGTCACCACGCCGGTGATCGATCCGGAGAACCCGGACGAGTACCGCATCATCCGATTTGACGTCAACACGCCCGGCCTGGACCTCGCCGACCCCCGGCTGTTCTCGGTCAACGACGTGGAGTATCTGACGTCGATTTCACACCTGCGGATGGCCCGAAGCACCGACGGGCGGCAGTTCACCGTCGACGAGCGGCCGCTGATCACCGGCTCCGAGGCGTACGAAGTCTACGGCGTGGAGGACCCGCGGGTGACGTACCTCGAGGAGGAGGGGCGGTGGCTGCTGGCGTACGCCGGCATCTCGCCGACGCACTCGATCACGCCCGTGCTGCTGAGCACGACGGACTGGGAGCACTTCGAGCGAATCTGCATCCCCGTGCCGCCGTCTAACAAGGACGTGTCGGTGTTTCCGGAGAAGATCAACGGCGAGTACGTGCTTCGGCACCGGCCGATGCCGAAGATGCTTGCCCAGCCGTCGATATGGACCGCGTACTCGACCGACCTGGTGCATTGGGGCCGGCAGGAGTACGTGATGGGCGCCCGGCGGGGCGAATGGGACTGTGAGCGCGTGGGCGGCGGCGGGCCGGCGATCAAAACCGAAAAGGGCTGGCTCGAGTTCTTCCACGCCAGCGATTACGAGACGATCTATCGTCTCGGCGTGCTGCTTACCGCACTGGATCACCCGAGCAAGGTCATCTATCGCGACGGGCCGCTGCTCGAGCCCGAAGCGCCGTACGAACTCACCGGACTGCTCGGCAAGGTCGTGTTCACCAACGGCGCGATCCTCGATGACGACGGGCGAATCCTGCTCTACTACGGGGCGGCGGATTCGGTGACCTGCGGGGCCGAGATGCACGTCGACGAACTGCTCGATTCGCTGGACCTGTGATTGGATGCCGCCGGTGTCGGCGGACAGACGTCATGCGCAAGAACTGGCACATCGTGACGGCCCTGGTGCTGGCCGCGACGGCGGCGGGATGCGACCACCGCGCTTCGGTGTCGTCGGCGGGGGCGGCTTCGCCCGCGATCGATCCTTTCGCGCTCGTCCTCGATTACAAGTGGGAAGGCAATATCGACCGGGTCGACCTCGTCGAGCCGTCGGGTATGACGTTCCACCCGGGCCGGGGCACGCTGTTCGTGGTCGGCGATGAGGGAATGATCGCCGAGATGCAAAGCGACGGCTCGCCGGTGCAGGTCGGCCAACTCACCAGCGCGGATTACGAGGGCGTGACCTGCGATCCCGCGACCGGGTTGTTGTATGTCGTGATTGAAGGCGAAGAGGCGATCCTCGAGATTGAGCCGGACGGTTTCAAGGTCCGCCGCCGGTTCCAGATCGATCGGCACTTCGAGGGCCGACTGGTCATGAGCGAGGAAGGCAACGGCGTCGAGGCGATCGTGTTCGTCCCCGACGCCGACCATCCCGAAAGCGGGACGTTCTTCATTGCGAATCAGAGCTTCGTGCTCGACGATCCCGAGGACGTCTCGGCGATCTTCGAGATCGAACTGCCGCTCCGTACCGGCGGCGAGACCGCCCACACGCTGCGCATGATCCCCATGCGGGTGATTGACCTGTCGGCGATGTATTACGAGGCGGATGAAGACCGCCTGCTCGTGGTCAGCGACGCGACGAACACGCTCTTCGCGATGACGCTCGACGGTGAAGTCCGGCAAAGCTGGGCGATCACCGGCGACAACCAGGAGGGACTGGCGCTCGACCCGGAGAGGTTCATGTACATCGCCCAGGATTCCGGCGGCGTGATCAAGATCAAGCCCCGCTGGTCTGCAGACAGCCCAACACAGAGGCGCTGAGCCGCGCGGGGAACGCAGAGGACAACTGAAAGGAAATGGGCTCAATCTTCCCAGTACCGCGTGCGCACCGCGTCCCAGACCGGAAGGTCCTCGGGGCGGTCGACGTCGGGCAGTTCGTCGAGCATTGCCGGACGCAGGTCGAGTTCTCCGGCCGCGGCGAGGGTCTGATCGAGCACGCGGCCCGAGCCCCAGTCGATGTCGTGGAACAGCGGGGCAATGACGTGGCGGAAGCCGATGAGGTAGTACCCGCCGTCGGCGGCCGGACCGAGCGCGAGGTCGTGGTCGGCCAGGGCGTCGAAGGCGGCGCGAATGTGTGGCGCGGTGAGCATCGGGCAGTCGGCTCCGATGATCACGGTCCGCTCGACGCCTTGGGCGAAGGCGTGTTCGGCGGTGCGCCGCAGCCGCTCGCCGAGATCGCCGCCACCCTGTGGCCGGTACCAGCGCGCGCCGAACATCGCCTGCATCTCCGCCGCATCGCCGCCGGTGTATCGCACTTCGATCTCGCCGCGGCCGTCGGCCATCGCCCCATCCGCGACGGCCAACACGTGGCGGGTCATCTCCCGTTGCAGGTCGGCGGCGGCTTGCTCGCCGATCGCCGGGATCAGCCGGGTCTTCGCTTCGCCGGGCGCCGGGTACTTCGTGAAAACGGCAAGGCGACATCGCCGGAACCCGACGGGGGGAAACCCGAAATCCGAAACCCGAAATCCGCAATCACGTGGTCGGTCGGCGCGAGGCGATTCCAAGGGAGGAGGTGTTCGGACGTTGCCCTCAAAAACGTCGCAGCGGGGCATCTTGCCCCCGGCGCCGGCTCGCGTCCTTTCGGGGTTCGAGTTCCGGATTTCGAGTGTTGGCCCTTCGGGTTTCGGGCGTATCGCAGTCGGGCTTCCCGGCATGAGTTCCACAAAGATCGTCCCGATGATCTTCACCCCCGCCGCCCACATGGCCCTGAGGTTGCCCGACACTTTGGACTCGCCCCCGTGGCGGTTCCGGTAGGTGACGGGAACCTCGCGGTATCGCAGGGCTCGCACGGCGGCGCGGACCTGCATCTGGACCGTCCAGCCGAAGTCGCGGTCGTTCATGGCGAGTCGATGCAGGGCCGAGCGGCGGATCGCCCGGAACGGGCCGAGGTCGGTGAACCGGGCGCGATGGATCAACCTCATCAGCGAGCAAGCCAGGGCGTTGCCGAAACGCTGCGGCAGCGACAGCGCGCCGGGCTCGCACGGGCCGAGCACCCGCGAACCGATCACCAGGTCCACTCTGCCTTCGGCCACCGGGTCGACGAGACGATTCATTTCGGTCGGATCGTCGCTGAAGTCGCCGTCGAGGAAGACGACAATGTCGGCTCGGTCGTCGAGCGCTGCGATGGCGGCCAGACACGCCGCGCCGTAGCCGCGCCGCGGTTCGCGCACCACCTCCGCGCCGTGACGCCTGGCGACAGTCGCGGTGTCGTCGTCCGAACCGTTGTCGGCCACGATCACGCGGTCGACCCATTGCGGGATCGCGTCGAGCACGTGTCCGATGGAGTCGGCCTCATTCAGGGCCGGGATGATGACCGTGATGTGATGCGCGCCTCTCATCGTCTCGTCCGCGCGACCTCCCAGCTGATGGCCAACCACACGGGCACATGCTGAACCCAGATCACCCAGGGGTGTTCATAGTGCAGGTGATAGAGCGGCAGCAGGGCGGTGTAAAGCAGCAGAGACGGGTGGGGCCGCACGACCAGCAGCGGCACGAGCCAGGTGTAGTACCACGGGAACTGCGTCGGACTGAGCAGGAACAGGGCCGCGACGATCATGAGCATGCGATGGACGAGAGCGCGGTTGTCAGCGACCGGGCGGAGCGTTTGCGCCAGCGTCCAACCGAGCACGAGGATCGCGACGGTCGCCCGGGCCGCGGTGTTGGCGACGTACGCCTCGGTGGAGATGGGCGAGAGTACCGCGTCCCACGTCCAGCGGATGAGGCGGAACAGCCCGTCGTTGTTGTACCACGTGGCGGCGTAGACGGTGGGCCCGGCGTCGAGCACGCCCCGGCCGCCGACCATGATCGCGAGCATGGCGAGTCCCGCGGTGGCGATGACCGTGCCGCCGATCGCGCGCCGTCGGAAGTCGCCGGTCGCCCATTTCAGGGCAATGGGCGCGAGCAGCACCGGCCAGACCTTCACCGCCATGGCCAGGGCGACCGCGGCAGTTGTTCCAGCCCATCGCCGACCTGTGGCGAGCAGCGCCGCCGCGGGCAGCAACGGCATGAGCAGCACGTCCATGTGCAGCCGGAGATAAAACTCCTTGACAAGCAGCGGATTGCACCAGTACACGGCGAGCCAGACCGCGGGCAGGCCGAGTCGGCGCAGCAGCACGGCGAGCATGCCGAGGGCGGCGAGATCGCTCAACCAGATCACGACGCGCCAGCCGGTGATCCGCCACGGCGAGATGACGTGGGCCGCGGCGAAAGCGACCTGGGCGACGGGCGGGTAGATCGTTCGCACGTGGGGATGGTTGATCCGGTCTATCACCGGTCCGGCCTCGCCGGCCTTGCCAACGATGACCTCCGGCGCCGCCACGGCGGTATCGCCGTCGCGCACGGCGACGACTTGGTCAGGCGGCCAGGCGTAGGCATTGATTCCGGCCGCGGTGAGCCCGCCGTCCCAGAGGTAGCGGTAGAAATCGTCTTCGAGCACCGGCTGGCCGAAGGAGGCGACGAGCCGCATGAGCACGCCCGTGGCCAGGATGAGAATCAGCATGCTGCGCACGGAGGACACGGGCAAGCCGCGGCCGCTGTCGCGGGCTTGCCCGGCCATGGCGCCGTCGGATCGCAGCCCGCGGTGGATCAGCCACAGCCAGGCGAGGTAGATGAGACCGGCCGCTACGGCGAGGGCGACGAGCAGGCCGACGGGGCGGGTCGTGGGATCGGTCACGACGGTGAGGCGAGGCGAGAGCGCGGTCATGGCCGCCGTCGCCGCGAGGAGCAACGTCGCCGGTCCGCCGTGCCTGAGCCAGGTGGAAGTCACGGGCCGTGTTCCGATCGTTACGCGAGGGTTCCGCCGCAGGACGATCCGGCCCCCGCGGTGCAGCCGAAGCAATGCGCTCCGGTGGCGATGCGGCGATGGAGAAACGTCCGCGGATCGAAGTGGCGAATGTGAGGCGGCCCGCCGGGTTCGGCCGGCAGGGCCAGGGCGAAGTTGAAGTCGCAATCGTACAGCGTTCCGTCCCAGCCCACGTGCACCTGGTGGCGGCACATCAGCCCGTCGACGGTGCCGGGGTTGTACGCTTCGCGCAGTTGCTGCATGTAGGCCGCCGCCCGGCCGTCGCGGCGAAGGTCGTGCAGGAATCGGCCGATCGGCATGTTCGTGATCGTAATCAGTCGCGTGAATTCGATGCCCCAGCGATCCCGGAGTTGCCGCCGATACGCCGATTCCAGCTCCGACTGCCCCGGCGGCAGAGACGGGCCGACGGGGTTGTACACGAGGTCGAGGGGCAGCTCGTCCTCGCGGCCGTGGCCGGCCGCGTTGAGCCGGCGGATCGCCTCGATGCTCTCGGTATAAACGTGCTTGCCCCGCTGCTTGTCCACGTTCTCTTCGAGATAGCACGGCAGCGAGGCCACCAAGTGCGCGCGACGGTCGCGGAAAAACTCGGGCAGGTCGGTGTAGCCGGGCTCAAGCATGATGGTCAGGTTCGTGCGGACCATCACGTGCAGGTCCATCTCGCGGGCGGCATCGACGAGCCGGCGAAAGTGCGGGTTCATCTCCGGCGCTCCGCCGGTCAGGTCGAGCGTCTGCACCCCGGCCCGCCTCGCCGCGTCGAGGCAGAGCTGCATCGTCGGCCAGTCCATCTGCTCATCCCGGCCGGGCGAGGACTCGACATGGCAGTGATGACACGCGAGGTTGCACGTCAGGCCGATGTTGAGCTGCATCACATCGATGCTCAGCCCGGACAGCGACTCGCCCACCGCTTCGTCAAAAGGCGTCGCGCCGTCGATGGTCAGGTCGATGGGAGGGCTGCAGGTGGTCACGTTGACTCCTTCGTTCGTTTGCCGGTGTGCGTGCGGTTCACCGGGGTCGATGCCGTGATTGTAGCCGGGGTTACAGGTTCCGGGATGACTGGTGCGGCCCGCTGGAGCGAGGCCGCGCCGTCAGGATCGCGCGATCTCGTCGAGCAGGGCGAAGAGGGAATGGCGGTTTGTCTGGTAATGCCCGGCGCCGCGCATGGCGTCGGGCGACTGGATGAACTCGCCGTCAGTGATCTCGTCGCCGCAATGGGTGATCAGGCGGTCGACGCTCGTCGGGGTCGACTCAAGATGGAATTGCAGGGCGTAGACGCGGCGGTCCACGACGAAGGCCTGGTTCTCGCAACCGGCGCTGCGGGCGACGTGGCGTGCATCGGCAGGCACGTCGAACGTCTCGCCGTGCCAGTGGAAGGCCGTGTACCGCTCCGGCAATACGCGGAAGGCGGTGCGTTCGGCGTCGGCCGTCCGCTCCACGGGAAACCAGCCGATCTCCGCTTGTGCGTTGCGGCGAACGTCCGCCCCGAGCGCCCGGGCGATGATCTGGGCCCCGAAGCACACGCCGATCACGACCCGCCCGGCCTCGATGGCCGCCTTCGTCAACTCGATCTCCCCGTCGATCCACGGATGCTCATCGCGATCGTGCACGCTCATCGGTCCGCCCATCATCACGAGCCAGTCAAACGTATCGGGTTCGGGCGGCGTTTCGCCGGCGAACAGGCGCGTACCCGTGATCACATCGCCGCGCTGCGTCGCCCACGCCGCGATGTTCGCCGGGTCCTCAAACGGCACGTGCTG